>JAEUMW010000297.1 GCA_016791345.1 Betaproteobacteria bacterium
ACGAATTTCATTGCGCTGTTCCCCTGGAAGTAAGCAGCAGTGGAGGGCAGTCGGGATGACTGCCCAGGGAGCCGTGCGATGACACGTCAGAACGTCTTCGACAGGAAGGCGACGAACTGACCATCCGCGATGTTGGACGGATAGGTGGGAGGCCCGTAGGAGGTCGACTTGGCGTCCCAGGTGTCGGTGTAGAAGCCGCCGATCGTCGTTCCGGTCAGCCAGGGGGCGAGCTTGCCCAGGTCGTAGTTGGCGCCGACCTTCCAGTCGCCATACGAGTAGAGCGAGTTGTTGGAGAGGCCGCCATTCGAGCCAGCGAAATACTGGTAGCCGACGTGTGCGATCAGCGTGACACCGTAATCGGCGACCGGATACGCGGCAGTCAGGTCACCGTACCAGGTGCCGGCTGAACTGCGCACACCGAAGGTGTTCTCCGTGATGCTGAAGGAGTTCTTGAAGGTGATCCACTCCCAGCCCAGGGAGAAGTATGCCTCGAGGGTGTTCGCGCTCGCGCAGCATTGGCCGCCGAGGAGGTCGCGATTGATGTTGCCGGGATACGCGTAGTAGAGCAGACCGACGTCGTAGCTGATGTCCGAGTCGAGCACCTTGAACTTGTTGCGGTAGCCGCCGTAGAAGTCCATCTCGATGCTGGAGCTTGCGTAGGAGTTGCTGTCGGTAAGCCAGCTGATGTTCGAGTTCCAGTTGCCGATATAGAAGCCGCTCTCGTGGCTGAAGTCGAAGCCGCCCTGGATGGCCGGCTCGCGGTTGGTCTGGCTGAGGCCACGGAATATGTACTGGCTGGCGACGGTGACGTTCCCGGTAAACGTGTAGGGTGACGCCGGTTCTTCGGCCGAAGAGATCGCGGGGGCCGCCAGTGCACCTGCTAGCGCAGCGGCGAGGAGCGTTTGCTTTCTCATTTGATAGTCCCTTGTTGGTCAGGATGACGGGATGATGAAAAACTACGGCGCAGCGAGTTAGCATTCCGTGTGCCAATAGAATTATTTATATATATCAGTAAGTTGCGTGTACTCTGCCGATGTCTGAAAGGCTTTGCGCCTCGATGTAGTGCAGGAATTCGAGGCTGGGCACAGCCTTGGTGCGAAGAATCTGTGACTTTTTTCTGCGCGAACGGCGAGACTGTTGCGTGAAGGCAACAGTCCGACTTGACAAACGTAATTTGCTAGACTGGCGGGCCTATCAAGGCTGGCAGGAGAGAGCCCATGCTGAATGCGAAAGTGCTCGACGATCTCGGTAATCGCATCAAGGAAATTCTCGAGAAAAGTCCGGCGAAGGATGTCGAGAAGAACCTGAAGGCGATGCTCGCCGGCGCGGCATCGCGACTCGACCTGGTGACGCGTGAGGAGTTCGACGTGCAGACACAAGTGCTGATGCGCACGCGCGAGAAGCTCACGGAACTCGAAGCGCGACTCGCTGCCATCGAAGCGCGGAGCACTTCCGGCAGCGGCGGCTGATCCCTCGTGCGCGCGCTCCGTCCCGCTTGAGCCTCGCAGTCGTCCACAGCCGTGCGCTCGCGGGCATGTCAGCCCCGCTCGTGAGCGTCGAGGCGCACCTCGCCAACGGTTTGCCGAGCTTCACCATCGTCGGTCTGCCGGAGGCGGAGGTGAAGGAGGCGAAGGATCGCGTGCGTGCGGCCCTGCAGAACTGCCGGTTCGAGTTTCCTGCACGTCGCATCACCGTCAACCTGGCGCCCGCCGATCTGCCGAAAGAAAGCGGACGGTTCGATCTGCCCATCGCCATCGGCATCCTCGTCGCCTCGGGTCAGCTGCCGGCGGAGCATCTGGCCGAGTACGAACTCGCCGGAGAACTTGCACTGAGTGGCGCACTGCGCCCGATTCGGGGTGCGCTTGCCATGACGCTCAACGCGTGCCGCGATGGACGCAGCTTCATCCTGCCGCGGGAAAGCGCGCCGGAAGCCGCGCTGGTGGAGAACGCGACGATTCTTCCCGCCGCATCGCTGCTGGAAGTCTGCGCGCACCTTGCCGGGCAGACACCGCTCGTGCGTTACCGCGATTCGCGCATCACCCGCGCCGCCGAGTATCTGGATATGCAGGACGTGAAGGGCCAGACGCAGGCCAAGCGGGCGCTGGAAATTGCCGCAGCGGGTGGCCACAGCGTGCTGATGTCGGGGCCACCGGGCACCGGCAAGAGCATGCTGGCGCAGCGCTTCGCCGGCATCCTCCCGCCGATGACCGCAGACGAGGCGCTCGAATCCGCGGCGATCCAATCGGTCGGCAGCGTCGGCTTCGACGTGGAGGACTGGGGACGGCGCCCGTTTCGCGCGCCGCATCACACGGCGTCGGCGGTGGCACTTGTCGGCGGCGGCACGCACCCGCGTCCCGGCGAGGTATCGCTCGCCATGCACGGTGTGCTCTTCCTCGACGAACTGCCCGAGTTCGACCGGCGCGTGCTGGAGGTGCTGCGCGAGCCGCTCGAATCGGGTCGCATCACCATCTCGCGGGCGGCACGACAGGTGGACTTCCCCGCGCAGTTTCAACTCCTGGCGGCGATGAATCCCTGTCCCTGCGGTTACTTCGGGCACTTCAACGGTCGTTGCCGCTGCACACCGGAGCAGGTGGCGCGCTATCGGGCGCGAATCTCCGGTCCGCTGCTCGACCGCATCGACCTGCAGATCGAAGTGCCGGCGGTCCCGCAGGAACAGTTGGCGCAGCGCGCAGTCGGTGAGGCGAGCACGACGATTCGCGCACGGGTCGAGGCCGCGCACGCGCGCCAGATCGAGCGCCAGCAGAAATCCAACGCGAAGCTCGGTACGCGTGAGATCGACAGGTGGTGCGCCATCGACGAGGCGGCGCGCGCGCTGCTCAAGCAGGCCCTCACCCAGCTTGGGCTTTCGGCGCGCGCATACCATCGCATCCTGAAGGTCGCGCGGACCATCGCCGATCTCGCCAGCGCGACGAACATCACCCCCGCCCACGTCGCGGAAGCCATTCAGTATCGCCGGCTGGACCGCCTCTGATCCATGCCGACTCCGGGCGGCCGATGGCCCTCAGGGGAATTTGGTACGATGCCAGCCCCGGTTTCCCCACGCCCTCGCGCAAGCCAGGTTGCCAAAGCCATGCACAATGACACGGAACGTCGTCTGCACGCCCTTCTCGAGCGCCGTATCGCCATCCTGGATGGCGGCATGGGGACCATGATCCAGGGCTACAAGCTCACGGAAGCCGACTATCGCGGGGCGCGCTTTGCCGACTTCCCGCACGATGTCAAGGGCAATAACGATCTGCTGGTGCTGACCCAGCCGCTGGTGATCCGCGAGATCCACGAGGCGTACCTCGCCGCCGGCGCCGACATCATCGAGACCAACACGTTCAGCTCGAACGCGGTGTCCATGGCGGACTACCACATGGAACATCTGGTGCGGGAACTGAATGTTGCGGCGGCCCGACTCGCATGCGAAGCCGCTGCCGCGTGGACGGCGAAGAATCCGGACCAGCCGCGCTTCGTTGCCGGGGCGCTCGGCCCGACCACGCGGACCGCATCGCTGTCGCCGGACGTGAACGATCCCGGTTTCCGCAACACCTCCTTCGATGGCCTCGTCGCCGCCTACGGCGAGGCGGTGGCGGGGCTCGTCGGGGGCGGCGTCGACCTGCTGCTCGTCGAGACCATCTTCGACACGCTCAACGCCAAGGCAGCGCTCTTTGCCATCGACCAGTACTTCGTCGAACACGGAGTGCGGCTGCCGGTGATGATCTCGGGCACGATCACGGATGCGAGCGGCCGTACGTTGTCCGGTCAGACCGTGGAGGCATTCTGGAACTCGGTGTCCCACGCCCGACCGCTTTCGGTGGGGCTGAACTGCGCGCTCGGCGGCAAGCTCATGCGTCCGCACATCGAGGAGCTGTCGCGCATCGCGAACGTTGCGATATCGGCCTACCCGAACGCCGGCCTGCCCAATCCCTTGGCCGAAACAGGCTACGACGAGACGCCGGAGCAGACTGCCGCGTTTCTCGGAGACTTCGCGCAAAGCGGGTTCGTCAACATCGTCGGTGGCTGCTGCGGTACCACGCCGGCACACATCAAGGCGATCGCGGAAGCGGTGGCCGGACTGCCGCCGCGCCAGACTCCGACCATCGAGAAGAAGCTCCGCCTGTCTGGCTTGGAACCCCTCAACATCGGCGATGGTTCGCTCTTCGTGAACGTCGGCGAGCGCACGAACGTGACCGGCTCGAAGGCGTTCGCACGGCTGATTCTCGCGGGCAATTACAGCGACGCGCTCACCGTCGCGCGCCAGCAGGTGGAAAACGGCGCGCAGATCATCGATGTCAACATGGACGAGGCGATGCTCGACTCGCAGCAGGCCATGACGACGTTCCTGAATCTCGTCGCCTCCGAGCCCGACATCTCCCGCGTGCCGATCATGATCGACTCATCGAAGTGGTCGGTGATCGAGGCCGGCCTGAAATGCGTGCAGGGCAAAGCGGTCGTCAACTCCATCAGCATGAAGGAAGGCGAGGCGGAGTTCCTGCGCCAGGCGCGGCTGGTGCGGCGCTACGGGGCGGCGGCCATCGTCATGGCCTTCGACGAACAGGGACAGGCCGACACGCTGGCGCGGCGGATCGAGGTTTGCACCCGCGCCTATCACCTGCTGGTGAAGGAAGTCGGCTTTCCGCCCGAGGACATCATCTTCGATGCCAATATCTTCGCCATCGCGACCGGGCTTGAGGAGCACAACAACTACGCCATCGACTACATCGAGGCAGTGCGGGCGATCAAGGCCGGGCTGCCCCACGCCAAGACGAGCGGCGGCGTGTCCAATCTGTCGTTCTCCTTCCGCGGCAACGAGCCGGTGCGCGAGGCCATGCACACGGCTTTCCTCTATCACGCAGTGCAGGCCGGCATGACCATGGGCATCGTCAATGCAGGTCAGCTTGGGGTCTACGAGGAGATTCCGAAAGACCTGCTGGAGCGGGTCGAGGACGTGCTCTTCAATCGCCGCCTGGATGCGACCGAGCGGCTGGTGACCTTCGCCGAGAGCTTCAAGGGCGAGGCGAGGGAACGGGTCGAGGATCTCTCATGGCGTGACGCGCCGGTGGAGGAACGGTTGAGCCACGCGCTCGTGCGCGGCATCACGCAATGGATCGTGGAGGACACGGAAGAGGCGCGACAGAAGTTCGAGCGACCGATTCAGGTGATCGAGGGCCCGCTCATGGACGGCATGAACATCGTCGGCGACCTCTTCGGCGCGGGCAAGATGTTCCTGCCGCAGGTGGTGAAGTCCGCCCGCGTGATGAAGCAGGCGGTGGCCCACCTCGTGCCCTTCATCGAGGCAGAGAAGGCGGCGTCCGGCGATGCGCAGAGCAAGGGCAAGATACTGCTCGCAACGGTCAAGGGAGACGTGCACGACATCGGCAAGAACATCGTTGCCGTGGTGCTCGCCTGCAATAACTTCGACGTCGTCAACATGGGTGTGATGGTCCCGTCCGAGAAGATCCTCGCACAGGCGCGTGCCGAGAATGTGGACATCATCGGTCTTTCGGGACTCATCACACCGTCGCTCGAAGAGATGTCGCACGTCGCCAAGCAGATGCAGCGCGAGGGTTTCAGGGTGCCGCTTCTGATCGGCGGCGCCACCACTTCCCGTGTGCACACCGCCGTCAAGATCGAGCCGCACTACGCGGGCCCCACCATCTGGGTCCCCGATGCGTCGCGCAGTGTCACGGTGTGCAGCAGTCTGATGTCGGAAGAGCAGCGTGCGCCGTACGTGGAGAAACTCAAGTCGGAGTACGTCCGGGTACGAGAGCAACAGAAAGGCAAGAAGGGTCCGGCGCCCACGTTGTCGCTCGCCCAGGCGCGCGAGCGCGGCTTCCGCCCCGACTGGGGCACGTATCGTCCGCCGGTGCCCGCTTTCCTCGGCGTGCGCGGTTTCAGTGATTATCCGCTTGCAGACCTCGTACCCTTCATCGACTGGACACCTTTCTTTCAGACCTGGGAGCTGAGCGGCCGCTATCCGGCCATCCTGGAGGACAAGACGGTCGGCGAGGCGGCGCGTGCGCTGTGGAAGGACGCGCAGGCCATGCTGCCGCGCCTGGTGGACGAGAAGTGGCTGGGTGCCAGCGGAGTGGTCGGTCTGTTCCCGGCGAATGCGGTCGGCGACGACATCGAGATCTACAGCGACGAAGCGCGGCGCGACGTGATGATGACTTTCCACAACCTGCGCCAGCAGACGGAAAAGCCGGAAGGGCGATTCAATCGCTGCCTGGCGGACTTCGTCGCGCCGAAGGAATCAGGTGTGCGCGATTATCTCGGTGCGTTCGCGGTGACCGCGGGCCACGGCATCGACGAGCGCGTTGCGGAATACGAGGCGCGACACGACGATTACAGCGCGATCATGCTGAAAGCGCTGGCCGATCGCCTGGCCGAAGCGTTCGCCGAACACCTGCACTGGCGCGTGCGCCGCGAGTTCTGGGGCTACAGCCCGGGGGAGGACACCGACAACGAGCGCATGGTGCGCGAGCAATACCGCGGGATCCGCCCTGCGCCGGGCTATCCGGCATGTCCCGACCACACCGAGAAGGGACCGCTGTTCGCCCTGCTCGATGTGCCAGCCAGGGCGGGCATGACGCTCACGGACAGTTTTGCGATGTTGCCCACAGCGGCGGTGTCGGGATTCTACTTGGCCTATCCCGAGTCCCAGTATTTTGCGGTCGGCAAGGTAGGCCGCGATCAGGTGGAGGACTACGCGCGGCGCAAGGGGTGGGACATTGCTACGGCAGAAAAATGGCTCGCGCCGAACCTCGGCTACGAGCCATGATCGATCGCGTGACCGCTGCAGCGGGCGCGCAACTTACCCCGGATCGGGCTGGTTGTAGTGACGATAGACGATCTGCGACGGTCGGCCGACCAGGTATCGCTCCACGCCGTCCGCGAGCGCTTTCTTGTAGACCGCGAGTGCACCATCGATTGCGGCAACGGTGCGGTCGATGTCGTCATCGGCGTGCGCGTAGCTCACCACCAGCGACGGCATGAGGACACCGCGGCGGATCGTTTCCTGCAGGAACAAGGTGCGGAATGCCTGCGAAGACGCCTTGTTGGCGTCGAGCGTAGCGTAAAACAGGCAGCAGGGCTTGCCGACGATCTTCACGTATTCGGACAGGTCGTGGCGGCGGATCACCTGCTGCACCTCGGTCTTGAGGCGGGTTCCCTGGCGGTACAGGTGCTCGATGACGGGTTCCTGCCGATAGGCCCGGATGGTGGCGATGGCGGCGGCGAGCGCGTGAGTTTCTGCTCCATGGGTGGTCGATAGCAGGAACACGCGTGGCTTGTCGTAGTGATCGAGGCCGCCCAGCCGCATGAATTCCCGCTTTCCAGCGAGCGCCGAGACGGCGAACCCGTTACCCATCGCCTTGCCCCAGGTCGAAAGATCCGGGGTAACGCCATGCAGTTTCTGCGCGCCCGCGTTGTGCCATCGGAAACCGGTGACCATCTCGTCGAAGATGAGCAGCGTGCCAGCATCGTGGCAGGCGCGCTTCAACTCTTGGAGGAAATTGTCGCGCGGTGGTTCGGTGCGCTCCACCTCCAGGATGCAGGCTGCGATCTGACCGGGGTACTGTTCAAAGAGTGCCTTGACGCTGGCAATGTCGTTGTAGCGGAACTTGACGGTGAGTGCCTGCGTTGCCTGCGGGATGCCCGCGTTTATGGCAGTGGTCCCGATGAACCAGTCATCGACCGAAAAGAACGGGTGATCGCCGCAAATGGCGATGAGATCGCGCCCGGTGTAGGCGCGTGCCAACCGAACCGCACCGGAGGTCGCGTCGGAGCCGTCCTTGCAGAACTTCACCATCTCGGCAGTCTTGATGAGGCCGAGGAACTGCTCCGCCGCGGCGACCTCGATCGCTGCCGGGCGTGTGAAGTTACAGCCGTTGGTGAGTTCCCGCTGCACCGCCTCCACGACCGGCTGGAAGCCATGGCCAAGGCCGACCGTGCGGTTGCCCATACCATACTCGATGAACTCGTTGCCGTCCACGTCCCAGACGTGCGAACCCAACCCGCGTGCGATGAAGCCTGGTGCGAGGACAGGATACTGATCGTCGCCTTTGGCGTAGGTATGGCAGCCGCCTGGGATGACGGCGTGGGCGCGCTCGCGCAGCTGGTTTGATTTGGTGAAGATGGGAGAGCCTATCGGGCAGTCGTCACCATCTTCCACGTGCTCAGACGAACCAATCTCGTCTGCCTCTCCGACGACGTTACTGCCGCCGCTCGATCCGTCCGTCATGGCTTCCTCGCTGTCAAACTGGGTCGATACACTATTCCTGCCCATTCATCCTGCCCAACAGCAGCCTGACCAACGGCTGGAAAGCAGTACGAGTTTCCGTGCCATTCCTTTCAGGAACCTTTCGACCGTTTGCCATGGATGGGCCCAGCGCGAGGAGGGCGCTGGCGCTGAAGAGCGCGACGGGTATCAGGGACAGAGACGTGCTTCACAATCGGCGATCGCGGCTGACCACGAGTGACGCTGAAGCGAGGCGGGCAGGAGTTGGTGGCGAATGAGGGATTTGAACCCCCGACCAAAGGATTATGATTCCTCTGCTCTACCGCTGAGCTAATTCGCCACTTATCTATCTGGCGCCGCAGAAGGGCAAGGTGCATTCAACGAGGCAGTGGAGGGTAATGACCCGGCCCCCCCCTGTCAAGGCGCAGCGCCCTCGGCCGGCCGGCCACTCTCTGCAATTCAGCAACCACACTGTCCCTGCCCCCGCAGGCCCACTGTTTCGACCTTGCGGGCAAGGCCCGTCGTGCCCGATCATGGGAAGTTAACCGAGGAGGCACGACATATGGGGCGCAAACTTCCCGATCTCGAGATCGTTGGACCCGCGACGGGCGAGAAGGTCACGATCATCTTTCACGCCGATGGCAGGCAATACGATCTTCCGCTCCTCGCGGGCACGCACGGCCCGAAAGTCATCGACATCAGGCGCCTCTACGCCGAAACCGGCTATTTCGCCTACGATCCGGGATTCATGTCGACGGCGAGCTGCGATTCCGCGATTACCTATATAGATGGCGAGCGCGGCGTATTGCTGCATCGTGGCTTTCCGATCGAAGAACTGGCGGCCGACGCCAGGTTTCTCGAAGTCTGCTATCTGCTGCTCTACGGGGTGCTGCCCAATCGCACCGAGCTGCAGAGCTTCGAGCACGTGATCAGCCATCACAACATGGTGCACGAGCAGTTCAAGCGCTTCCTCGAAGGCTATCGTCGGGATGCCCATCCGATGGCGGTGATGGTGGGCACTGTCGGCGCCTTGAGCGCCTTCTATCACGATCGGATAAACGTCAGGGACCCCGAGGCGCGGATGGTGGCCACGCACCGCATCGTCGCCAAGATGCCGACCATCTGCGCGATGGCTTTCAAGTACTCGATGGGTCTGCCGTTCATGTACCCGCGGAACGACCTCGACTATGCGTCGAACTTCCTGCACATGTGCTTCGGCGTGCCGTGCGAGGAGTATGTCGTCAACCCGGTGCTGGCGCGGGCCATGAACCGCTTCCTCGTGCTGCACGCCGACCACGAGCAGAACGCTTCGACATCGACCGTGCGCATCGCGGGCTCGAGTCATGCCAATCCCTACGCCTGCATCGCGGCGGGCATCGCGGCGCTGTGGGGGCCGGATCACGGCGGCGCCAACGAGGCCGTCGTCAACATGCTGCGCGAGATCGGCACCAAGGAGCGGGTGCCGGCTTACATCAAGCGCGCAAAAGACAAGAGCGACCCGTTCCGCCTCACCGGGTTCGGCCACCGGGTCTACAAGAACTACGACCCGCGCGCGGCGATCCTCCGCGAGTCCTGCCACGAGGTTCTGACCGCGCTGGACAAGCGCGACGAGCCGCTGTTCGAGCTTGCTCTGGAACTCGAGCGGATCGCTCTGGAAGACGAATACTTCATCCAGCGCAAGCTCTTCCCGAACGTCGACTTCTACTCCGGCATCATGCTGCGGGCGATGGGCTTCCCGACCGAGATGTTTCCACCGCTTTTCGCCCTCGGGCGCACGATCGGCTGGATCTCGCAATGGAAGGAGATGATCGAGGCACCGGATCAGCATATCGGGCGGCCGCGGCAGCGCTACGTCGGCCCGTCCATACAGCCCTATGTCCCCCTGATGGAGCGTTGATGCGATGAAGATATGCGTGGTGGGCGCCGGTTCGATCGGCGGCATGCTCGGCGCCAAGCTCGCCCTGGCCGGCGAGGAGGTGACGCTGATCGCGCGCGGCCCGCACCTGGCCGCCATCAGGGCGAACGGTCTCAAGCTCGTCGGCCACGACGGAGCCGAAGTGGTGGCGCGCGAGGTGAAGGCGACCAGCAGCATGGAGGAAGCCGGCGTCCAGGACGTCGTGATCCTCGGCATGAAGGCGCAGCAGTTGCCGCCGGTGGCGGCTGATCTGCGGGTGATGTTCGGCCCGGATACGGTCGTGGTGCCGACACAGAACGGCATTCCCTTCTGGTACTTCCAGAAGCACGGCGGCGAGCTCGACGGGCGCATTGTGGAATCGGTCGATCCCGGCGGCGTGTGCGTCGCGAACATCGAGAAGGAGCGCATCGTCGGGTGTGTCGTCTATCCTGCGGCCGAGATTGCCGCTCCCGGCGTGATCCACGTGATCGAGGGCGACCGGTTTCCGATCGGCGAGATCGACGGCGTCGAGACCGAGCGCGCCAGGCGCATCTCGGACGCGTTCATCCGCTCCGGCTACAAGTCGCCGATCCTGCCCAACATCCGCTCCGAGATGTGGCTCAAGCTCTGGGGTAATCTCACCTTCAACCCGATCAGCGCGTTGAGCCATTCGACGCTCGTCGACATCTGTCAGTACCCGCTGTCGCGCGATCTTGCGGCGAAGATGATGACCGAGGCGCAGACCATC
>JAEUMW010000298.1 GCA_016791345.1 Betaproteobacteria bacterium
GGCGACGGCACGGGCTTCTCCGCAGCCGGCGCTGCGGGCTCGGCCTTGTGCGTCGCCATCACGCCCCGATCCCTCGACTTGTTCGCCGAGAAATACGTGAGCCCGAGGCTGGTCACGAAAAACACGGCCGCCAATATCGCCGTGGTGCGACTCAGGAAGTTCGCGGATCCGGTGGCACCGAACAGGCTTCCCGATGCCCCGCTGCCGAATGCCGCGCCCATGTCCGCACCCTTGCCGTGCTGCAATAGCACTAGGCCGATCACGACCAGTGCCGCCAGCACGTGCAAGACCATCATCACCACTTCCATGCCTGATCCGCTCTCTGTCTCGTTCAAACCCACGCCCGGTGCGGTCCGGACGTGGATCCGCCACCGGCGTTACTTGCCGCCACCCGCTGCGCAGATGGCGAGAAAATCGTTCGCGACGAGCGATGCACCGCCGATGAGACCGCCGTCGATATCTCCCATCGAGAGCAGGCTCGCCGCGTTGTTCGCCTTGACGCTGCCACCATAGAGGATGAGCAGGTTCGCGGCTACCTTCGCGTCGAGCTTCGCGACCCGCGCGCGGATGAATGCGTGCACCGCCTGGGCCTGGTCCGGCGTCGCAGTGCGGCCGGTTCCAATGGCCCAAACCGGCTCGTAGGCTACGACGACCCGCGCGAAATCCGCCGCACCGAGGGCGCTCGTGACTGCGTCGAGCTGCTCGCCCACGACCCGCTCGGTAATGTCGGCTTCGCGCTCCGCGAGCGTCTCACCGACGCACACGATGGGCACGAGACCCGCGTCGAGCGCCGCCCGTGCCTTGCGCGCGACGAGCGCACTGTCTTCGCCATACAGCGTGCGCCGCTCGGAGTGACCGACGATCACGTACTTGCAGCCGAACTCGCGCAGCATTCCGCCGGCGACTTCGCCGGTGTACGCGCCCTTCGCAA
Organism: Betaproteobacteria bacterium; assembly: GCA_016791345.1. Lineage (NCBI taxonomy): Bacteria > Pseudomonadati > Pseudomonadota > Betaproteobacteria > Betaproteobacteria bacterium. Next base: position 932 of record JAEUMW010000298.1, read on the forward strand.
ATTCGCTCAGGTTCTGCGCGCCCCACGTCACCGTGCTGCCGGTCAGCGCCTGCTGTACCTGCGCGATGTATGGGAATGGCACGCAGACTGCCGCTTCCACGCTTGTCCCGTCCGGCGCACCCTTGCGGACCGCATCGAGCAGCGCCGCGTTTTCCGTGAGACTGCCGAACATCTTCCAGTTACCGGCCACCAGCTTTTTTCGCATTTTACCCCCCTTGCAAAGCCCGCAGATGGTATCGCCTCGACCCCGCCCGGTCAACGCCGGGTTCGATGCCCGCGGCGATCTCGCTAGCCGAAACGCCCCGTGATGTAGTCTTCCGTCTGCCTGTGCTTGGGCTTGAGGAAGATGGTGTCGGTGAGATCGAACTCGATCACTTCGCCCAGATACATGTACGCCGTGAAGTCGGAGACGCGCGCTGCCTGCTGCATGTTGTGGGTGACGATGACGATGGTGACCTTGCTCTTGAGGTCGTTCACGAGTTCCTCGATGCTCGCCGTCGCGATCGGGTCGAGCGCGGAGGTCGGCTCGTCGAAGAGCAGGATCTCGGGATCGGTGGCGAGCGCGCGCGCGATGCACAGGCGCTGCTGCTGACCGCCGGAAAGATTGAAGGCAAGATCCTTCAGCCGATCCTTCACTTCCTCCCACAGGGCGGCACCGCGCAGGGCCTCTTCCACCTTCTCGTCGAGAACGCCCTTGCGGTTCACGCCGCGCACGCGCAGACCATAGGCGACGTTCTCGTAGATCGACTTCGGAAACGGATTGGGTTTCTGGAACACCATGCTGATGCGCATGCGCACCTCGATCGGATCGACGTCCGCCGCCAGGATGTTCACGTTGTCCGGATAGAGCCTGATCTCGCCCTCGTAGCGATTGCCTGCATACAGGTCGTGCATGCGGTTGAAGCAGCGCAGCAGGGTCGACTTGCCACAACCCGAAGGCCCGATCAGGGCCGTCACCCGCTTCTCGTGGATCGGAATGCTGATGCGCTTCAACGCCTGGAAGTCGCGATAGAAGAAGTTGAGCTGATCGACCGACGACTTGACGGGAAGATCGGCGATGCGGTGCACGGCCGCCATGTGAGTTCCTACCACTTCAGGTTCTTGCGCAGACGATAGCGCAGCCAGATTGCAAGTCCGTTCATGAGCAGCGTCATCACCACCAGCACGATGCCCGCCGCCGCGGCGTTCACCTGGAACGCCTCCTCCGGCCGCGACACCCAGTTGAACATCTGGATCGGCATCACGGTGAAGGGCGCCGTCAGCCACTCGAAGGACAAGAACGGGAACGTGCCGGTCAGCGGCGGCGGCGGCAGGAAAGCGATGAAGGTGAGCGCGCCGATCGTGATGATGGGCGCCGTCTCGCCGATCGCGCGCGCGAGACCGATGATGACGCCGGTAAGGATGCCCGCCGAGGAATAGGGAATGATGTGATCGCGCGTGGTCTGCCACTTGGTGGCGCCGAGCGCGTAGGCGCCTTCGCGGATGCCGACCGGTATGGCGCGGATCGCCTCGCGCGTGGCGACGATGACCACCGGCAGAATCAGCAGTGCGAGTGTCAGGCCCGCCGACAGGATGCTGCGGCCGAAGCCCAGCGCATAGACGAACACACCGAGCGCGAGCAGGCCGTAGACGATGGAAGGCACGCCCGCCAGGTTCGTCACGTTGATCTCGATGATGTCCGTCAGCCAGTTCTTGGGCGCGTATTCCTCGAGATAGACGCCGGCAGCCACGCCGAGCGGCACCGCGGCGAAGGCGGTCACGAGCATCACCAGCACCGAGCCCACCCACGCCGAAAGAATGCCGGCCTGGCCCGCCTTGCGCGACGGAAAACTGGTGAAGAACTCCGGTGTCAGGCGCTCCCAGCCATGCCATACCATGCTGAAGAAGAGCGCGGAGAACGCGAGCACGCCGATCATGAGACAGAGCACCCCGATCAGGATGAAGGCGCGGTCGCGCCGCTTGTGCTGGGCGATGAGCTTGCGAATCGCCTCGATGCTCGCTGTGTTCTTGTCGTTGTCCGTACCCATGGCTCAGTAGGCCTCCCGGTAGCGCCGGCGCAGCCAGTGCCCGCCGATGTTGAACCCGAGCGTCATCAGGAGCAGCGTCAATCCCGCAGCGAAGATCGTCTGATAGCCCACGCCGCCGTGCGGCAGATCGCCAAGGCTGACGGCGACGATGTAAGCCGTGATGGTCTGCGCCGGCTCCATCGGATTCACGGTGAAGTTCGGCTGATTGCCGGCCGCGATCGCGAGCACCATGGTCTCGCCCACCGCGCGTGAGATGCCGAGAATGTAGGCGGCCGCGATCCCCGACAGCGCCGCCGGGACGACGACCTTGGCCGCCGTCTGCAGACGCGTTGCGCCCATCGCGAACGATCCTTCACGCAGAGACATCGGCACCGC
>JAEUMW010000299.1 GCA_016791345.1 Betaproteobacteria bacterium
CTGCTTGCTCACGACGCCAAGGTTACCGCGGTCCGCGGAATGCACAAAGGCGACGGACGACGCGGAGAACTGCTTCGGGTTCGAACTGGCGGAGCTTGGAGCGCTGGATGCCGCCGAGACTATCGGCTCAACGAGATCCCCGAGACCTACACCGCCGACGCTCAGCCCCGCCGCGGCACCAGCGCCGTGTAGTCGAAATCGAGCACCACCGACGGGTCGTAGCGGTCCTCGTCGCTCTTGTACGGAAAATCCGTGCACGCGCGATCCTTGGTTGCGACCAGCCTGAGCCTCAGCGCCCCCACATCGTCGCGTCCCGGCAGCGGCGTCCCGTCGAGCACTTCCGACCAGGCGTAGACCGTGTCGCCGGCAAAGGTAGGGGCCACGTGGCGTCCGCCGTTGATCGCAACGAGCTTTAAGGCGTTGGCGAGGCCGTTGAACGAAAGGGAGCGCGCGAGGCTGATGACGTGGCCCCCGTATACGATGCGACGGCCGAAGCGCCCGTCCTTCTCGACGTGCTGGTTGAAGTGCACCCGCGCCGTGTTCTGGTAGAGCCGCGTCGCCAGCATGTGGTCGGATTGCTCGATCGTCATGCCGTCGACGTGATCGATGCGCTCGCCGACCGCGTAGTCCTCCCAGCGGTACGGACTGCCCGCCAGTGTGCCGTCGTAAGCATCGAGGCGCAGTCCGCGCGGCACGAGCAGATCATCCGTCGCTACCACTGACGGGAACTCGGGAACCTGTGGCGCCGGCGCGGGGGCATCTGCATCGCGCGTTCGCACCATCACCCAGCGGCAGTACTCGACGACCATTTCTGCGCGCTGGTTGCGGCCGACCGAGCGCACGTACACGACGCCTGCCTTGCCGTCCTTGTTCTGTTTGAGGCCGAGAACGGTCGAGACCGCCGAGATCGTATCGCCGGGGTAGACGGGCTCGCCGAAGCGACCGAGAGCGTAACCGAGGTTGGCGACGGCGTTGAGCGAGATGTCAGGCACCGTTTTCCCGAGCACCACGTGAAAGGCGAGCAGGTCGTCCACCGGCGCGCGCGGCAAGCCCAGCGATGCCGCGAAGGGCGACGACGCGTTCACTGCGAAGCGGGATCCGTAGAGCGCGGTGTAGAGCGAGACGTCGCCTTCGCTCACGGTGCGCGGCGTGGCGTGGACGATCTCCTGGCCGATCCGGAAGTCCTCGAAGAAGTTGCCGGTCTCGGTCTTCACGATAGGTCAGAACCCGTAAGCGCGCTTGAGCTCCGGGTCGCGCTCGGAGACGAGCCGCGCGAGATCGACGATCACCTTCGCCTGCTTCCAGGTGGCATCGTCCTGCATCTTGCCGTCGATCAGCACCGCACCGGCGCCGTCAGGCATCGCTTCGAGAATCCGCTTTGCGAATAGCACCTCCTTCACGTCCGGACTGAACACGCGCTTCGCGATCGCGATCTGGCCGGGGTGCAGCGTCCAGGTGCCGGTGCAGCCCATGAGGAACGCGTTGCGAAACTGCGCTTCGCAGCCCGCCTCGTCGGCGAAGTCGCCGAACGGTCCGTAGAACGCCCGCAAGCCCGACGCCACGCACGCGTCGACCATGCGTGCCAGCGTGTAGTGCCAGAGATCCTGCTGCGAGAACGCACGCTCCGTCCGGCCATCGACCGGGTCCGCCAACACGCCGTAGAAGGGGTGACCGCCGCCGACGCGGGTGGTTTTCATCCCGCGCGAGGCCGCGAGGTCGGCGGGACCCAAGCTCATGCCGTGCATGCGCGGGCTGGCGCACGCGATCTCGTCGACGTTCTTCACGCCCTGCGCGGTTTCGAGGAGCGCGTGTATGAGGATCGGCTTCGTGACCTTGTTGCGGGCTTCGAGCTGTGCCAGCAGTTGGTCGACGAAGTGGATGTCCCACGGCCCCTCGACCTTTGGCACCATGATCACGTCGAGCCTGTTGCCGACGGCGGCGACGATCTCCAGCATGTCGTCGAGGAACCATGGACTGTTCAGCGCATTGACGCGCGTCCAGAGGGCGGTGCTGCCGAAGTCCGTGCTCTGCGCGACGGCGATGAACCCGGCGCGCGCCGCCTCCTTCGCATCGATGGGAATCGCATCTTCCAGGTTGCCGCACAGCACATCGACCTGCTTCGCCATCTCGGGTAATCGGGCGCGGATCTTCTCGACGTGCGGGGGAAAGAAATGGATCATGCGTTCTGGCCGCACCGGCAGCTCGCGCAGGGGGAGTGGGGCGCCGATCGCAAGCGGCCGGTAGAAGTTCGCGGGTAGTTTCATGGTCGCTCCGGAAGCTTCAGATCACGCGCTGTGCGCGCAGCGCTTCGATCTCCGCGTCGGAGATTCCGAGCAGATCCTTCAGCACCTCGTCGGTGTGCTGGCCGAGCCGCGGCCCGAGATGCTTGATGCGGCCAGGAGTCTTCGAAAGC
>JAEUMW010000300.1 GCA_016791345.1 Betaproteobacteria bacterium
GCGCTCGGCCGCAGCTGGCGCACGATGCCGTGCATGGCGTCGTACAGGCGACCGGCCACCTGCACGATCATCCGGCTGCTCTCGTGGATCTCCGGCGCGCTGTCGCGGGTGCGATTGGCGATCGAGGCACCGATGGTCCGGATCGCCGTGACGGATTGTCCGAGCTCGTCGTGCAGCTCGCGCGCGAGGCTGCGCCGCTCTTCCTCGACGTGCTCCTGGATGAGCTGCGTGAGCTCGCGGTTCTGGCGCAGCGCGCGCTCGGTCTCGACGGCGTGCTTGTGCTCGGTGATGTCGCGCAGGCTGACGATGCTGCCGATGACCTCATTGCGCTGCGGATCGATCAGCGGTGCCGCGGACAGCGCCACGTCGACCACCCGACCATCCTTCGCGAGCCGCTGCGTCTCCTGGTTCTCGATCACGCCGCGCGCCGCGACGGCGGCGAGATTGCGCGCGATCTCCGCCGCGTGCTCCGCCGGGGCCAGCAGCGTTGCCGGCTGTCCGAGGATCTCGTCGCCGCGATAGCCGAAGAGCCGCTCGGCCGCCGGGTTCCAGAAGCGCACCTTGCCGTCAAGGTCCTGGATCACGATCGCGTCGGAGGACTGCTGCGCGATGAGGGCAAGCCGCTGGTTCTCCGCAGCGCTTTCCTGCAGCGCCTGCGCCATGCGGTTGAAAGTGCCGCTGATGGCGGAGAATTCCGGCGCCCGCAGCGCCGGCAGGCGCGTGTCGAGACGCCCCTGCGCCATCCGCGACAGTCCGTCCAGCACGGTCCGCAACGGATGCAGGCTGCGTCCGACGAGCCAGAAGATCAGCGCGACCAGCGACACGAAGAACACCGCCGCCACCATCATCAGCGCCTTGAGATCGTCCCAGGCGTCGAGCACGGCGCGCGAGGTGTCCGGAATGATGCTGAGCTTGCCTCCGGGCAGCGCGAGGCTCACGGTTTCCACCTGCGGCGACACCATCCGCCGAAACCACTCCGGCGCTGCGCGCCCGCTCTTGTAGGTCGACCCCGGCGACTTGTACACCGTATCGCCCAGACCATCCTCCAGCACAATGTCGTGCGCGCGCACGCGACCCAGGTTCTTGAGGAAGGCGAGCAGGTAATCGCGCTGGAAGCTACTCGAGGGAAAGAACTGCCCGGCATAGATGACGGAAGCGAGGAGCTGAACGGTGATCTTGGTGCCGGCCTCGATCTCTTCGCGGATCGAGCGCCGCGTATCGTCGACGATGATCGCCCCCGCCGCCACCAGGAACACGATCATCAGCACCGATATGACGAGATTGACGCGCAGCCGCAGGCTCATCCTGCTTCGACCTCACCAGCCCTGCCCCGTTGTATTGCCCGGTATCGTAGTCCAAGCGATGCGCTTCGTCGCGCGCATCATCGCCGGGTGCCTGTTGCGCGACGCGGCGCGCGCGGGCACTGCCTCAGGTATCCCGCAGCCGCGCAGAGAAGTCCGCGAGAGCGTCCACCAGCGCCGCGGCGAGCTGCGGATTGAAGACGAAGTGGCCGGCGTGGTCGACCATTCTCAGCTCGGCGGCGCGCCAGCATGCTGCGAGTCGCGCCGCCGTCACCGGCGGACACACCATGTCCAGGCGGCCCTGCACGATGATCGCCGGCAGCGCCTGGATCGCCGCCATGTGCGTGAGAATCGGCCGCTCCGTGAGAAAGCAGCGGTGCCGCAGATAATGGGTCTGCACGCGCACGCGTGCGAGCATCGCGGCATCGCTCAACACGCCCGACGCCGAACCCGGCCGCTCGCCGAGCGCCATCACCGCGGCTTCGTAATCGATCCATGCCTGCGCAGCACGCCGTGCCGTCTCCCCGGATGCTTCGATCAAGCTCACGCAGGCTTCCAGCGGATCGCCGGATGCATCGACATCGAGGGCGCGGGCAAAGGCGCTCCACGCCTCCGGGACGAAGCGGCGCAGTCCCTTGAGGAACCATTCCACCTCGGCGTCGGTGCCGAGAAAGACCCCGCGCAGCACGAGCCCCGCTGCGGCTTCGGGATGCCGTTGCGCGTAGGCCAGGGCCAGCGTCGCCCCCCACGAACCGCCGAAGAGCAGCCAGCGCTCGATCTCCAGCCGGCGGCGCAGCGCCTCCATGTCGGACACGAGATCCCAGGTCGTATTGCTGCGGATCTCGCCCAGAGGCAGGGAGCGCCCGCAACCGC
>JAEUMW010000301.1 GCA_016791345.1 Betaproteobacteria bacterium
GCAGTGGCGAGCGCTTCCGCGAAGGCGCGGTCCCAGAAGAGCTGGGCTTCGACGAAGTGATCGAACTCGGCCGCGGCGCGCTCTCCCGCGCCGTGCTCCTGGAATACCTGTCGGAGACGCTCCCGATACGCCTTGCCCGCCGCTGCCGGCGTTCCCACGCTTTCGCGGCGATCGACAGGCACCGAGCCGAGCCCTTTGGATGCGATTTCGCTCACGACTGCGCGCTCCACGTTGAGGGCGACCACGGGGATGCGATTGATCCGGGCAAAGTGGAGGATCGGCAGATAGAGCCCGGGGTCGAAGCCCCACACACGGGTCCACTCGGTTCGCGCAAGGAACTCCCCTTCCGTGAGGCGACCGGTCGCCCACTCGTCGAGCGCGGGCTGCGCGGCAGCATTTCCATGCCGATGACAAGGTCGGGTCGCTGCGCGTGCAATCCTGCAATCACCTGCAATTGCCAGCGATGGTGGTCGGCGTCGTCGTGACGTTCTCCCAGCAGCACCACGCGCTTGCGGGCGAGTTCGTCGAGGAGCGTTGGCTGGGCGATGGCGACGGTCTGCTCGCCTGCCGGTGTGTACCAGCGACCCGCCGTCAGACAAGCCGACGATGACGAAACGATGGGCTCGTTCGCGACAGTGGTGGCAATGCCCGCGGCAGCAAGGAGGACGGCGGCGAGAAATGTCGGCATGGTCGGCGGTACGACGGCAACACGGCCAACCGGCTTTGATGCGGCAAACGACGGCGAGTTCGATCGCATTGCCGTCGTTTGGACGCGGCCATTTGTTCGCTTACAATCGCCACTCCATCTGGATTCCGGCCGCACCGCTGGCGTCTGTCGTTCCCCACCATCACCGGCTCGAGGCCGGTATCACGCATCGGACAGGAGGTTGCCATGGGACTCATGACTTTTCTCAAGGACGCGGGCGAGAAGCTCTTCGGTCACGGCGAGGCCAAGGCTGCAGCGACGGCCGCAACGCCAGCAGATCTCGATCGTGCCGCGGGCGACGCGATCAAGCACTACATCGAGACCATGGGGCTGCAGGCCTCCGGGCTCACTGTCTCCTTCGACAGCGCTTCGTCGACGTGCACGGTGGCGGGCTCGTGCGAGGATCAGTCGACCAAGGAGAAGATTCTGCTGGCTGCGGGCAATGTCGCCGGCGTCGGTAAGGTGGAAGATCAGCTGACTGTGGTGAACGCGCAGCCCGAGGCGCAGTACTACGAGGTGCAGAAAGGCGACACCCTGTCCAAGATCTCCAAGCAATACTACGGCGACCCGAACAAGTACAACGCCATCTTCGAGGCAAACAAGCCGATGCTGTCGCACCCGGACAAGATCTATCCCGGGCAGAAGCTGCGCATCCCGCCGCAACCCTGATCCGGGCAGCCGGGCGGCGGCAGGCGAGCGGCCCGGCTACTCGTCGCTGTAACCCACCTCGCGAAGGAATGCGGTGCGATCCTGGGTGCCGAGGTGGTCGGCGACGAGGGTCACGAACTCCCTGCGACTCTTCGCCTTCCGCTGCGCGTGCCTGGCGACGACGCGGGCGATCGGCCCCAGATAGACCGCGAGACGCGCGCTGACGGCATCGACGAAGGCCGAGTCGAGCAGTGCGTCAGTGGTTGTTCCGCATGAACTCGAGACCGTGCCGCCTGCCGACGAGCGATGCGCCGTTCCCGGAATGCTCTGCTTGCCGGGGGATGAGCCGCTGACGGACCCCGTTTCGCCGACCGCTTTTCTGAACATGTCGACGAAACGTGTGCGCAGTTGCGGATCGTTGATGTTCTCGGACAACAGCAGGCACAAATGCGCGCGATCGCGCGCTTGCGCTGCCACCCTGCGAATAATCACCTTGGCGAGGGGACCGATCAGGCGCGCGAGCGTGCGTTCGGCGGTCGTGAGCGTCGTCTCGTCCAATACCGGCAGCGGTTTCTGGAGCATGACATTGGCTAGGCTCACGACGGTCTTGCCGCTGCCGTCCTCGATCTCCGTGCTCGCCAGCGCGCCCAGCGCGTCGTTGAACGCTCGCGCGCTCTGAAAGCGCTCACCGGGCTGCTTGGCGAGCGCCTTGGCCAGCAAGCCGTCGAACGCATCGGGCAATGCAACGGATGCAGCCTGCGAAGGCGGCACCGGGTCCTCGCGGCAGATCTTGTACGCGATGCCCTCGACCGAACCGCGGAACGGCTTCTCGCCGGTGACGAGTTCATAGAGCACGACGCCGACGCTGAGAGATCCGAGCGAGCGTCGACAGCCTCACCCATGCATTGTTCGGGCGACATGTACGATGGGGTGCCGACAACGACCCCTGCACCCGTCAGATTCGAGGTGTCGATCCGCGCAACGCCGAAGTCCGCGACCTTGAGCAACCCTTGCCCGGTGACGATGAGATTCGACGGTTTGACATCGCGATGGACGACGCCGCGGTCGTGGGCAAACTCGAGGGCTTGCAGCAGCTGTGACATGAGCGCGACGAGCAGCCCGAAGTCAAAGGTCGCCCGGCGACCGAG
>JAEUMW010000302.1 GCA_016791345.1 Betaproteobacteria bacterium
GATCGGCGTGCAGCGCTTCGAGTCCACCCCGGGGCAGGCGGTGCTGCTCGATGCGGTGTGGAGCGTGCGGCGCACGCGCGACGGGGTGAGCCAGAGCGGGCGCACGACCCTCACCGAACCCAGCCCAGACCCCGGCTACGAGCTACTGGCCGCCGCTCACTCCAAAGCACTCGCCCAACTCGGCCACGACATCGCTCAAGCCGTCCGCGCACTGACTGTGTCGCAGCAGTGAGTTTGCGCGCTACGCCCAGGATCGCGCCTCGTAGGTCAGATTGAGCCCGATGCGCGATCCGCCGCCTCCGATCTGGTTCAGGCATGTACTTCTGTTGCTGGCGTTCGTCGCCCTCGGCGTGGAAGCAGCGTCGCCCCGGCACATCCTGATCCTCCACTCTTTCGGGCGTGATTTCGCGCCCTTCAACGTCGTCGCACCTGCTTTCCGAAGCGAGCTCGCGACGCTCACGCCGGAGCGCATCGTCTTTCACGAAGCCTCTCTCGATGTCGAACGATTGAGGACGTCCGAGGACGAGCGTCCGTTCGTCGAGTTCCTTCGGGCTCGCTATGAGGCCTCCCCACCAGAGCTGGTGGTCGCGATCGGTGCGCCTGCGGCGCGCTTCTATTTGCGGCATCGGCAATCTCTCTATCCGGATGCAGTGCTGCTCCTCGTGGGCGCGGACCAGCGTGTCGCGCAGGAGATCCGTCTCGGCGCGAGAGACCGCGTGGCCGCGGTGAATGCCGACTTCCCACTGATTGCCGAGAACATGCTCCAACTCCTGCCCGACACGACGATGCTTGCCGTCATCATGGGTTCCTCGGCATTCGAACAGTTCTGGCTGAAAGAGCTGCAGCGGGACCTGGCACCGCTTGCCGATCGCATCCGGCTGGTCTGGTTGAGCGATCTGACGCTAGAGCACCTGGGCCAGCGCGTGGCCGCGCTGCCACCCCGCTCGGCGGTGCTCTACGGGATGTTCACGGTGGGTGCGGACGGCGTGCCGCATGAGAGCGGGCAGGCACTCGCGGTCGTGCGTGCCGCGTCGAGTGCTCCGGTGTTCGGCGCCTTCGAGAGCCAGCTCGGCGATGGTATCGTCGGGGGGGCCGTTTATTGCCATGCGGGAAACGGGGGTGGTCGCCGCTCAGCTCGCCCATCGCATCCTTGCTGGCGATCCACCGGCGGACAGGATGGTCCTGGAGGAGATGACCAGACCGGTCTACGATTGGCGCGCGCTCGCGCGCTGGGGCATTCCGGAGTCACGGCTTCCAGAACGAAGCGAGGTGCGCTTCCGTCCGCCCTCGCTGTGGGAGCAGCACAAGCTAGTGATTCTGTCCACGGTTGGCATTGTCCTGCTCCAGGCCGCGCTGATTGCCGGCTTGCTCGTCCAGCGTGCTCGAGCCCGGCGGGCGGAAAGCAAGTCTGCCGCACTGGCAGGCCATCTGCTCACGGCGCACGAGGACGAGCGGCGACGCCTGGCCCGCGAGCTGCACGACGACATGACGCAGCGGCTTGCCCGGCTCGCGATCGACGCCGCCCGCATCGAACGCGGCGCGAGTGTCGCACCGGCCGAGGGGATTGCGCGTTCGCTGCGCGAGGAGCTGGTGCGTCTCTCCGAGGACGTGCACGCCCTGTCGTACCGGCTACATCCCTCGGTGCTCGACGAGCTCGGCCTCGCGGCGGCGCTGCAGGCCGAGTGCGACCGGCTGTCCCGTCAGGCGTCGATCGCCGTGGAGGTCGACGTGCGTGACCTCCCGCAGCCGCTGCCCCGTGAGCCGGCGCTCTGCCTGTTTCGCGTGGCCCAGGAAGCGCTGCGCAACATCGCCCGTCACGCCCAGGCGCATGCGGCCGTCGTGTCGCTCGCGGCCTTCGACGGCGGGCTGCAGCTCGCCGTGCGCGACGATGGGCGCGGCTTCGACGCGGCGCGCAGCAATGAACGTCCGAGCCTCGGTCAGATGAGTATGCGCGAGCGCGTCCGCTTGCTGGGCGGCAAGCTCGACATCGAAAGCGCCCCCGGCCACGGCACCACCGTGGTGGCGTGGGTGCCGCTGCGGAGCGCGGCGACGTGAATCGCCCGCGGGTGCTGCTCGCCGATGATCACCGGCTCGTCGCCGAGGCGCTGAAGGCTCTTCTCGCCGAGGAGTTCGACCTGGTGGGCGTCGTGGAAGATGGCCGCGCCATGGTGGCGGCCGCGCGGACGTTGCGGCCCGACGTGATCGTTGCCGACATCACCATGTCGCATTTGAACGGCATCCACGCGCTCGTAGAGTTGAAGCGCGACAATCCGGACGTGCGCGTGGTTTTCCTCACCATGCACCGCGACGCTACCTACGCGCGGCGCGCACTGGATGCGGGCGCTTTGGGCTTCGTGCTGAAGCACTCGGCGCCGGCGGAACTGACACTGGCCGTGTAGGCGGCGTTGCAAGGGCGCGCGTTCATCACACCCGTCCTCGCGGGCGAGGTTCTCGAGTCGATCAAGCGCCAACCGGAACGCGCGGCCGACCCCATCGCGTCGCTCACACTGCGCCAGCGCGAGATCCTTCAGTTGCTCGCGGAAGGCAGGTCGGCGAAGGAGATCGCGACCGCGCTCGACATCTCCGCGCGGACCGTGGAGTTCCACAAGTACCGCATGATGGAGTCGCTCGGGGTGAAGAGCAACGCGGAGCTGGTCCACTTCGCCATCAAGCACGGGCTTGTGCCGTAGTTTTTCGAGCCGTGACCTCACAAGATCTCTGCGCGGGTCACGGGCGCCGGGTCACGGCACTTCTCACAACCCTTCCGTCTGAACCGTCACTTTGCTCGGTTCTTCGACTCGCCTCGAGGCGTCGAGGACTTCGATCGATACGATGTTGCCGGCTGCGTCGTAGTCGAGAATCACTCCCGGCTTGTCCTCGTCGCTC
>JAEUMW010000303.1 GCA_016791345.1 Betaproteobacteria bacterium
CAGCGCCCGCGCGAAGGACGCCTTCGCCCCCAGGCGCAGGGCGGCAGCAGCGATCGCCACCACCAGCAGGGCCGGGCCGTAGAGCGAACTGGGCAGGGAAACCTTGGCGTACGGAATCTGCCAGTACGGAATGCCGGTGGCAAGGAAGGCGACGCTGAAGGCGGCGATGGCCCAGACGGTCTTTTCGTTCATGCGCTCTTTGGACATGGCTGCTCCGGCAATCACGAAGCGGGCCAATGCCTGCGCATGGCGTACCGGCCCCTGGCGCGACAAGTACTCCGCGGGCGACCCGCGCAGCGACGGAGCGCTTGCGCCACCGCATGGTGGCGGCAACGCCCTTGTTCCACTCCCCGGAACAGCGGCGACGTCTCGGCTGCTGCGTCTTGCAACGTCAGACAACCCTCACAACCGTGGCGTGATCAGCCGACTTGCCATGGGGAACCGTCCGCTAGTCCAGCCCTGTCGTTCAACGTACCCTTCACTTTCCGTTTCGAACAAACAGAAAGCCGGCACGGTCGCTCTGATGAGCGAACGCCTCCCTACATGCCGGCGTGAACACCGGCCACAGGACGCATCCACCACAGGAGAGGTAGCTCAAAATGACGGCTTGCGAGCACTTGCGCGCGGCGTATCGCCGCGACGCGAAAGCGCACTTCTGCAACCGTATGCGGCTCGACGACGTAACGATTGGCGCGTGCGTCAGGCTGCATCGGCGACCGGGCGCTGCACTCGACGAGGGGATCCAGGACGATGCTAGGCTGGACTCCTGACGCGCGGCGCCCCGCATGCAACCGAGCCAGGTGGAAGTGATGCGCGTGGTCGGCCCCGGAGTTTTCGTGGATGCCGGCGATGACGGCTACTACCTCGTCTTGCGCTCCGTCTCCCGCAGAGCCAGGACGCGCGACGTCGACATCTCCTTCTTTGGTCCGTTTCCCACCCCGGCGCTTGCCATTTTTCTGGCGGCCAGCGCTCGCGCCCTCAGGTTGACGGGACCGGAGCTGGAACCGCCGCACGCGGCGCCGGGAGGTGAGATAACGCAGGAAGCCACAGTCGCAGTGACCCCGACTCGGCAGCTCCGCGCCTCCTGACAGGCTTTCGGGGTTGCCCCTGCGTTACGCCCGCTGCCGCGCACGCTTCGCGCGGTGTGCCCCTGCCCCCAGCGGAGCGGACAGTCGAACCGTGGTTCCCACGCCCGGGATGCTGTCTATCGCAATGCGACCGGCGATCATGCCGAGGCGACGCTCGACATCCCACAACCCGGAGCCGTCGCTTCGCTTCCTTGCCTCGACGCGCGCGTCGAAGCCGGCACCGCGGTCGGATACCGTGATCTGGACGCGGGGTCCGGCGATGCGGTCCATGGCGAGGGTCACTTCGCTCACCCCGGCGTGTTTGGCGACGTTCATCAGCAGTTCGCGGGTCGCCTTGAAGAGCAGCAGCCGAGTGGCGACATCGGCCGGCTCTGCGTTGGGATCGCACGTGAGCCGGACGTCCAGCCCCTGCGCGCGCTTCAGCCATCCCGACAGCCAGTCCAGCGCCGCGCCCAGCCCCCTCTCGCGCACCAGCGGCGGATTGAGCCCGACGCTGAGCGAGCGCGCCATCTCGAGCGCCTCGCCGATCTCCTTGCGGACTTCGCCGGCGGTCGTAAGCCAAGTCTCGACCGGCGTGCGCCGGTCGAGTCCACTGAGCCGCAGTCTCGCGCCCACGAGCAGCGGCTGCACCTGGTCGTGCAGCAGTTCGTAGAGCAGGTCACGCTCGCGCTGTTCGGCCTGCGTCAACCCGATGGCGAGTTCGCGAAGCTGCGCGTCGCGTTCATCCAGGAGGCGCGAGCGCTCGTTGACCAGCGCGGCGAGTTCGGCGTTCATTTCGCGCAGCCGGTGTTCCGCTTCCTTCAACCCGGTCACGTCGGCCATGACACCGATCATGCGCCGACAGGCACCATCGGCGCCGTACTCGACGCGGGCATGGGAACTCATCCAGTGAATGCTCGCATCGGGCCACACTACACGATACTCGCAGGCGTAGTCTGTGCGCTCCGCCATCGCACGCCGGACCTCTGCCTCGACGCGCGGGAGGTCCTCCGGGTGCACCCGCTCAAGCCAGGCGGCAGTGCTCGGGGTCACCTCGTCCTGGTGATAGCCCAGAATCTCGGCGAGGCCGCGCGACCACACCACGTCGCCGGTCGCAACATTCCGGTCCCAGGTGCCATAGCGGGCGATTTCGGATGCCAGCTGAAGCCGCTCTTCGCTCTTGCGCAGCGCGTTCTCTGCCTGAA
>JAEUMW010000304.1 GCA_016791345.1 Betaproteobacteria bacterium
TGCCATCTCCATCAGCCACGCGTGCGTACCGAAGGCTGCCGGACCGGTCGTCGCTTCGCCAGGCTGCAACTGGATGTAGGTTCCATCCGGCTGCATCTCCCACGCCTGGCGGCGGTCCGCCAAGCTTGCCTCCAGTATCTCCCACAGACGTGTGCGCATCGCGCGTTCTTCCACGGGTGCCGCCGCCTCGACCCGACGCGAGAGATTACGCAGCATCCAGTCGGCCGACCCGATGTAAAACTCGCCCGCCAGCGGGTCGTCCTCGCCGTTGGCAAAGTGGAAAATGCGCGAGTGTTCGAGGAAGCGCCCGATGATCGAGCGCACCCGTAGGTTCTCCGTCCATTCGGGTACGCCGGGGCGCAGGCAGCAGAAGCCGCGCACCAGCAGGTCGACGGGCACGCCCGCACGGGAGGCTGCACAAAGCGTCTGCGCGATCTCGACGTCGTCGAGCTGGTTGATCTTCGCGATGATGCGTGCCGGGCGGCCGGCACGGCGATGCTCGATCTCGCGCTCGATCATCGTGAGGAAGCGCTGGCGCATATTGACCGGCGCGACCAGCAGCTTGTGGAACACCGGGGCACGCGAAAACCCGGTGAGGTAGTGGAAGAGGTTGACGACGTCGGTGGTGAGCGTCGGCTCCCGCGTGAGCAGCCCGACGTCCGTGTAGAGCCGGGCCGTCTTGACGTGGTAGTTGCCCGTGCCGATGTGCGCGTAACAGCGCAGTTCAGTGCCGTGCTTCTGTACCACGAGCGCGACCTTGGTGTGGGTCTTGAGACCGAGCACGCCGAACGTCACGTGCGCACCGACCTTTTCCAGCTCCTGCGCCCAGTGCAGGTTGCGCGCTTCGTCGAACCGCGCGGTGAGCTCGATCACGCAGGCGACCTGCTTGCCGGCTTCTGCAGCGCGGATGAGCGAGCGCACGAACGGCGTGTCATCGCCGACCCGGTACACCGTCATCTTGATGGCGAGCGTCTTCGGGTCGTCGGCCGCTTCGTCGATGAAGCGCTCGACGCTTTCATCGAAGCTTTCGTAGGGATGGTGAACCAGGATGGCGCCGACGTCGACGGCTGCGCAGACCGGGACGCTGGCGTCCGAGAGGCGCAGCGGCAATCGCGGCGTCCACGTCGGGTCCCGCAGCTCGGGCACGTCGAGCGCGGCAATTTGGAAGAGATCGGGGTAATCGAGCAACCCCTTCGACTCGAACGCGTCGCTTTCCGACAACTCGAAACGCTCCAGCAGCGCCTGTCGTACACCGGCATCTGCGCCCGGCGCAAAGTCGATACGCACCACCGGCTCGAAGCGCCGCTGGCGCAGCGCGTCGCTCACGACGTCGCGCAGGCTGTCGCTGTCATCGTCCTCGAGTTCCACCTCGGCGTTGCGCAGGATACGAAACAAGGTCGAGGACACGATCTCCATGCCCGGGAAGAGCTTGAAAGCGTTGTGCCGGATCAAATCCTCGAGCCCGAGGAACACGCGCTCACCCGGCTCGACGTCGCTCTTCAGCGCAACCCAGGCCGCGATTTCGGACGGAACCTTGACGCGTACCACGCGTACCTCCTGCGAGTCGCCGGCGCGCAGCACGAAGGCCCAGTTGGTCGAGAGGTTCGACATGAAGGGGAAGGGATGCGCCGGATCGAAACCGAGCGGGGTGAGGGCGGGCGACACGTTGGCGTCGAAAAAGCGCGACGCTTCCTCGCGCTGAGCGGCCGTCAGCCGATCCCAACCCGCCAGCACGATACCGTGACGGGTGAGTGCCGGCAGCAGGACCTCGGTATAGCAGTGTGCCTGTTGCGCGAGCATATCGTCGACGGCGGCGCGGATGCGTGTCAGGCGGTCGCGCGCGTCGCCGCCGTGCGGCACCGGGTCCTCCAGATCCTCCACGCGCGCCTTGCCGCGCAGGACGCTGACCCGCTTCATGAAGAACTCGTCGAGGTTGGAGGTGACGATGGCGAGGAACTTGAGGCGTTCGAGCAGGGGATTGCGCTCGTCCGCCGCCTCGTGCAGGACGCGGCCGTTGAAGGCCAGCCAGCCCAGGTCCCGGTCGTACCAGGCATGCCGCAACAGATCCTTGCGCGTCGGCCGCTCGGCCGGCTCCTCGGCATCAGACTTTTCGGTTCGCGGCTTCGACTTGGT
>JAEUMW010000305.1 GCA_016791345.1 Betaproteobacteria bacterium
CGGCGCGCCGGTCCTGGCGCGGCGCGAAACCATCGAAGCCATGCGCGCCCGCTGCAAGATCTGCTTCGAGAACGTCGAGCGCGTGCTCGGCGCACCTGCGATGGCGGGGACCGAGATCGTGATCCCGAATCTCAGCGTCGAGGGCAACGGCTGGTTCGAGGCGGGCGGCCGTCGCATCGAGCTCTACTACTTCGGCTGGGGTCACACCGAAGGCGATCTCGCCGTGTTCGACCCGCAAAGCGGCGTGCTCTTCACCGGTGACCTCGTCTATCTCGACCGCGTTCCGTACACGCACGAGGCGCACGTGCGCGGCTGGATCACGGCGCTCGACGGGCTCGAACGGATCCCGGCCCGCCGCATCGTGCCCGGGCGTGGCCCGATCGCCGACCCCGCGCGCATGGCAGAGACCCGCGCCTACCTCGCGGCACTGCTCGCCACGACCCAGCGCCAGTACGAGGCGGGCACGAGCGTGATCGACCTGCTGCAGGACCCGAAGATGGATCTGCCGCACTATGCCGGCTGGGCGCTGTATGGTGACATGCACCCGCTCAACATCCAGCACGTGTACACGGAACTCGAACGCGAGGAATTCAGCAAATGACCGAGGCGCTCTTCCCGGCGACCGAGCCCTTCGCTACGGGGATGCTCGAGGTGGCGGGCGGCCATCGCGTGTACTGGGAAGAGTCGGGCAACCCGCGCGGCATCCCGGTGCTCTTCTGCCACGGCGGTCCGGGCAGCAGCACGAGTCCCGCACACCGCCGCTTCTTCGATCCGGCGCTCTACCGCGCCGTCCTCTTCGACCAGCGCGGTTGCGGGCGCTCCCTGCCTCTGGGCGAGATCCGCAGCAACACGACCTGGGATCTCGTGTCCGACATGGAGGCACTGCGTCGCCGGCTGGAGATCGAGCGCTGGCTGCTCTTCGGCGGTTCGTGGGGGGCGACGCTGGCCCTGGCCTACGCGCAACGGCATCCCGAAGCCGTAGCGGGGCTCGTGCTGCGCGGGGTTTTTCTCGGCACCGACGCCGAGGTGGAATGGTTCCTCAAGGGACTGCGCCGCTTCGTCCCGGAGGCGTGGAGCGCCTTTGCCCACGCCCTCGATGTCGATGCGTCCGGCGATCCGCTGGAAGCCTGCGTGAGCCTGATCGAAGCGTCCGGGGAGACGGCACGGCGTGCTGCGCAGGCATGGATCGATTACGAAGCCGCGGTGATGGCGCTCGGCGAGCGGCCGGGTTCGGCGTCGGGCGTGTTGAGCGATGCCGCGGTGCTCGCCCGCGTGCGCGTGCAGACCCATTATCTGCGGCACCGCTGCTTCCTCGCGGAGCGGTCGATTCTCACGCACATGGCGGCGATCCAGGCGCTGCCGGCGATCATCGTGCAGGGCCGCCTGGACATGGTGTGTCCGCCGGTGACGGCGGCGCGACTCGCGGCATGCTGGCGCGCCGCCGAGCTGAGAATGGTCGACCACGCCGGTCACTTCGTCTTCAATCCGCAGCTCGCCGCGGCGCTGGTGGACGCTCTCGCGGACTTCTCTGCGCGGCTGCGGGATACCTGAGGCAGTGCCCGCGCGCGCCGCGTCGCGCAACAGGCACCCGGCGATGATGC
>JAEUMW010000306.1 GCA_016791345.1 Betaproteobacteria bacterium
CCCTTGAACTCTGCGCTGTTTGCCTGCGTGAACTTCTGCAGCAGGAACGCGCCGTTGGCTTCGACCTCGCCCTCGGCGTTCACGCGGACCGGCGCCCCGGTCGGCCCGGGGACGAAAGTCCCGAAGATGTAGTCCTGGAAATAGGTGTAGTACGCGGTGCCGCTCCACTGCCACGGCCCGTCGACCTTGCGGAAGGTGAGATCGACATTGTTCGCGGTCTCGGTCGCAAGGTGCGCGTCGCCCACGTCGAAGGTCGCGGTGGCAGGATGCGCGCCGTCCGGATAGAGCTCCTCGATCTGCGGCGAGCGCTGGCAGCGGCACGCGTTGAGTGCCGCGTTGTAGCCGTCGGCAAACTTCCAGAGCAGTCCGCCAGACAGGCTGAAAGGCGAAAAGCTGCGGGCGAGGATGGTGCTGTCTGAATTTGGCTTGAATTCGACGATGTCGAGCCGCGCGCCGAGGTCGAGGCGCCAGCGCTCGGCGAACTCGTACTGCTCGACGAGGAAGACGCCGGTGCCCTGCTGATTGACCGGCTGGATGAACGTCTCCTCGCCGACGGCGGAGAAATCGCGGTAGAGATACTGCGCGCCGAGGACGCCGTCGAACCCGGCGATCCGCTCGTGCCGCGCCTGCACGCGACCTTCGTACGCCTGGTTGCGGAAGGTGGTCGCGACCTCTCCGGTGGGCTCGACCTCGTTGTGCCGGTAGTCGTTGTACTGGAACTTGAGGCTGCCGTCGCGCAAGCCGGGCAAGGGGTCGTCGACGGCGCCTGCCATCTCGTAGCGGCTTTGCGTCAGGTCGATCGACGCGAACTCGGGTCCCGGCAGGCCATAGCGGCTGTCGAGCACGCTGGCGTTGACGCCGAGATAGCCGCGCTCACCGACCCAGGAGACGCCGCCTGAGCCGGAACTGCTGCGCGTGTAGCTGTTCGGCAAGGTGCCGCGACCGGAGAACGGATCGCCCTGGATCACCGGGCCGGGGATCGCGTAATCGCTGGTGTTGCGGAGAAACCCGCCGAGCGTGAACTGAAACGGTCCGTTGCCGCCATCGAGCCGCGCACGGCCGCCGACTTCGTTGTTCACACTTTGCGTGACGAACTCTCCGTCCCCTTTGAGTCCATCGACACGGCGTGTCGGAATGGCATCGGACACGACATTGACCACACCGCCGACAGCGCCCCCGTACAGAATGGTCGCCGACCCGCGCAGGACCTCGATCTGCCGTGCGCCGAACGGGTCGGCAGTGACCTGATGATCCGGGCTGATGGTGGACACGTCGCTCACACCGAGGCCGTTGTTCAGCACCTGCACGCGTGCTCCATCGAGGCCGCGGATGATCGGGCGTCCCGCACCGGCGGCGAAACCACTGGACTGCACGCCCAGTTCAGTGTCGAGGGTGTCGCCCAGGTTTGTGGTCTGGCGGCGGCGGAGGTCCGCCCCGCGCAGCACGGTCGCTGGCTGCGTCATGTCGAGTTCCGAGCGGTCCTCGAACGGCTGCGCGGTGACGACGACAGGGGCGAGCATGACGTCTTCCTTGGCCGGCTCTGCCCCTGCGGTGCAGGGGGCGCCGACCCCGGCCAGAGCGGCGGCGAGAAAAGTCTTGCGCAACATGGTTCCCGATTCACAATGGAGCACGCAGGCCGCTGGCGAGGAAGCCGGCACCGCATGACGCGTCCAAGAAAGCGGGTCATGCGACCCGCACCGGCGCAATCAGGACAAGACGGGAGGTGCCCGGCTGTGGAACGCGGGGAGCGCGCGCGGCGTGAACGCGCAGGCGAGGTACCGCAACGCCAGCGGCGCCGCGGCGCCACTCGGGAAATCGAGGGTCAGACTCGGTGGACTGGCATCGAGCGCGCAGTGGACGATGCCGAGATCACATGCCTCCGCCGGCGGCGCGTTGCGATCGCCGACCGCGTAGGGATCCGGCACCAGCCCGAAGTGACTGTAGGCGTGGAGCAGCGCGCCGTGCTGCGCGCACAGGAGCACGAGCAGCAGGCCCAGACGGGCGAACAGCGCACCGCAGGAAAGGCGCGTTGGCCGCATCGGCCTCAGTTCCGCCTTCTGCCGCACCGGTGTCGCTCCGGCAGCCGGGCGCTCACCACAGGGCGCTCACGCTCGCGGCACCCTGGCGATCGAGGGTACGCCCCAGCGCGGCGGCGACCGCGCCGAGCGAATCCATCAGTGACGACAGTTCCTTCGGCGTCAGCGCCTGGTCCGCGTCGCACCAGGCCTCGCACGGGTTCGGATGCATCTCGACCAGCAGCCCATCGGCTCCGGCCGCCACGGCGGCGCGTGCCAGCGCCGGAACCAGCCACGCCTTGCCGCCGGCATGGGACGGATCGACGATCACCGGCAGGTGCGTTTCCTTCTTCAGCACGGGAATCGCCGTCACGTCGAGCACGTTGCGATACGCAGTCTCGAAAGTGCGGATGCCGCGCTCGCAGAAGATGATGTCGTGATTGCCGCCGGCGGCGATGTACTCGGCGGCCATCAGCCACTCGGAAATGGTGGCCGACATGCCCCGCTTCAGGATCACCGGCTTGTTGACGCCCCCCACCGCCTTCAGGAGATCGAAGTTCTGCATGTTGCGGGTGCCGATCTGGATCACGTCCACGTCGTACTCGAGGAAGGTATCGAGCATGCGCACATCCATGAGCTCGGTGACGATCGGGAGGTCCTGCTTGTCGGCAGCGGCGCGGAACATCTGCAGTCCTTCCGTGCCGCGTCCCTGGAACGTGTAGGGGCTGGTGCGGGGCTTGAAGGCACCGCCGCGCATGAGCCGGCAGCCCGCTGCTGCGACACCCTGTGCCGCGAGATCCATCTGCGCCTGCGTTTCCACCGAGCACGGCCCGGCGATCACCTGCACCGCCCCGCCACCGACGGGAATGCCGCGCACGCGCACCGTGCTGTCGACCGGGTGCCACTCGCGCGCGACGATCTTGTACGGCTTCAGCACGTGCAGCGCCTGCTCGACGCCGGGCATGGTGGAGAACGCTTCCTCCGGCAGCGTGCGCTCGTCGCCGATGGCGCCGATCACGACGCGCTCGGTGCCGCGCGAGACGTTCACGTCGAGCCCGAAGTCGCGAATCTTGCGCACGACGGCCTCGATTGCCGCTTCGCCCGCGTGCAGGTTCATCACGATGATCATGGCATGCGTCCTCCGGCAGCCCCGGCGGGCTGCACTGCGGGCGCCGCGTGATCCCCTTCCGCCACGGCCTCCACCTCGGCCGGCGCCTGTGCCGCATCGATGAACTGCCGGAGCACATCCTCGATGAACCCGGGATCGAGATCGCGCACGATGAACACGAGTCGCGTCCGGCGATCTTCATCCGGCCAGACGTCGAGGCGGGTGAGTGGGTAGAGCACCGACTGCACCGATTGCATCACGACCGGCTGCGTCTGCCCCTCCAGGTTGAGGATCCCCTTCACGCGCAGCAGGTCCTCGCCCCGGAATGAAAGCAGCATCTCCATCGCCGCCATCAGTCCGGCCCACGGAATCGGCCGCTCGAAGCTCAGCGTGAACGACCGTATGCGCTCGTCGTGGGCACTCGCGTGCGCGACTTGGCCAGGCAGCAGCGAAGCACGGCTCACCGGCCGATACGCGGCCGCGGCGAGCCAGCGCGTGACGTCCGCAATCTTGCGCGATGGATCGAACAGGCCGGCGTTGAGCAGCAGAGCGGGGTCGATCTGCCCGTGCTCGGAGCGATAGATCGGCGCCGCGGGATTCAACTCGCGCAGTCGCGCCTCCAGGCGTTCGAGCCCGGGCAGCGGCGCGGCATCGCATTTGGTGAGCACCAGTCGATCCGCCACGGCCGCCTGCTTGACGGACTCGAAATGACGATCGAGTTCATCCATTCCGAGCACGCCGTCGACCGTGGTGATCACCCCGTCCAGGCGGTAGTGCTGCGCCACGATCGGATCCGACAGCAGGCTTTGCAGGATCGGCGCCGGATCGGCAAGGCCGGTCGTCTCGATCAGCATACGATTGAACTTGGATACACCATCGCGGCCGCGCCTGAAGAGCAGATCGCGCAGGGTGTCGCTCAACTCCCCGCGCACCGTGCAGCACATGCAGCCGCCTTCGAGCAACACGACATCGGGCTTTGCGCTGCGCACCAGGTGGTGGTCGAGACCGATGGCACCCACCTCGTTGACGAGAACCGCGCTGTCTGCCAGCAGGGGATGCCGCACGGCATGGTTGAGCAGCGTCGTCTTGCCGCTGCCGAGAAACCCCGTCAACAGCGAAACAGGAATCAGCGTGCGCCCGCCGGTGGCATCGCTCATGACGAACTCCTGCGTCGGCGGCGGCGCACCGAACCGCACTCGCTGCACAGCCCCTTGATGGTGAACTCGACCGACTCTGGCGCATAGCCCGCAGGCAGCCGCGGTGTGATGTCGGGGGAGAGCGCATCGAGGCAGATCACCTCGCCGCATGCAGTGCAGTGGAAATGGGCGTGCTGCGCGTCATGCGCGGACGGCGCGGCGTTGAAGCGCCAGACGCGGTCGTCTGCAGCAATCTTATGGGCGAGGTGTCGCGCCGTCAGCCATTCCAGCACGCGGTATACGGTCACGCGATCGATGGCGAGTGCAGCCTCGAGTCCGTCCTCGATCTCGCGGTGGGTAAGCGCGCGGGGCGCTGCCAGCAACAGCGACAGAATGCGCACGCGCGCGGGCGTTGCCCGTTCGCCGGTCGAACGGATCAGGTCTTCAGCGCTCGGCAGGGTTGCGTACACGGGGCCGGAAAGGAACGAGTCGGACCCCGGATTGGAACACGAAGCCTGCCGCAAAGCAACTGAGTTGCAGAGAGCATGTGCCGCGCCGAGTGTGGAAGGTCAGAGGGAAGATCGGGGAGCAGGTGAGCGGCGTTCCGGAGCGATCGGGAAACCCGGCGGAAGCCTGAGCGTGGTCGCTCCGAGAACGGCGGAAGGGCGCTGCGGAAGAATGCGGAAATCGAGGCGGATCAGTTGTAGCCGAGCACGACGCTCGCC
>JAEUMW010000307.1 GCA_016791345.1 Betaproteobacteria bacterium
CCGTGTTCGAACATCTCGCCCTCGAGCGGTGCCGGATAGCGCGGCTGCCCGTCGATCACGACATACGCGGTCGCCGCGAAACGCCGGTTCGCCAGGCCGCGCGCGACGCGGCGGAAGAGATCGGCCGACCGCGGCAGATCCGGCGCAAGTTCCTGCAGCCAGTTCATGAAGAACTCGATGGTCGACCGGTGCAGGATGCCGCTCGTGGTTTCCAGCATCTCGTCGAGCGTCGACGACAGCTCGGGATGGGCCAGCATGCCGCGCAATTCGAAGATCACATCGGCAACCTGCGGGTCCCCAAGACCGAGCAAGGCGCCGAGCCCGGCGCCCGTATTGCGTGCACGCGGCGTCAGAAGATGATCGAGCACGCAGAAGGGACCGTTCTCGGGACCCGCGGGATCGGGACGATGTGAGAGCGCGGCAGCCGTCGCCGCAGTCGATACGATGTGCCGGTCATGGTCACCCAAAAGGATCGGCATCAGCGCCCACGCCGGCAACTGACCGCGCCGCACCCGCAGCGCAAGCGGCCCGTAGACGGCCAGACGCGCTTCCGCCGGCCTCCCGTCTGCGAAAGACGACCAGACGCTGATGAGGGTGTCGAGATCATCCACGTTCGGAGTACGGGCAAACGCTTCGAGTCGTCGCGCGAGCGATTCGTGGTCATCGGCAAACGCCGCGCCTCTGGCGGTTTCCTGCTCGTCATCGGACGTCGAGCAAAGCATCATGTCTCCACCTTCAACTCTTGTTAACGGGGTGGTTACACGATAAGCGAATGCGCTAAGCTAGCCGCTGTCCGTACCGGCCAATCGTTTGTCCTTGCACGCCACACCTCCATGGCAGCGACCGTCCTCACCTCACCCTCGATCGCGTTGTGGAAGGCGCTCGAAGAAGCCGGCGCCAATGCGCAGCAGATATTCGAGATGGCCGGGTTCGATCCCGCCCTGCTCGCCAGACCGGGCACTCGCGTGCCGGTTTCGGTGATTCGCAGACTGTGGCTGAACGCCGTGGACGCGACCGGCAATCCCTGCATCGGCATCGACGCCGTACGACACTTGCACCCGACGGCAGGCCATGCGCTGGGCTATGCGTGCTTGGCGAGCACGACTGTCCGCGAAGCCATGCAGCGCTTCGCGCGCTATTTTCGGGTCGTCAATGAAGCGACCAGGCCGCAGTTCGAGGACACCGGCGACGGCTTCTGCCTGCAGCTCACCTTTCCCGGCGGCGCACCGCTGCTGCCCTCCGCGCAGCAGGATGCACTGCTCGCGAGCGCGCTCGAGATGGCGCGCCGGTGTGCCGGCGAGGACTTCGCGCCGCTTCGCGTCGAGCTCATGCATCCGGCGCCCGCCTGCGCGCCGCGCCTCGACGCGTTCTTCCGGGCGCCTATCGAATTCGACGCATCCCAGTACGCGATGCACTTCGCGCGCGACGGCATGCTCAGGGTGCTGCCGACCGGCAATCCGGAGCTTGCGCTCTCGTCCGAGGGGCTGCTGCGGGACTATCTGGCGCGCATGGAGCGCGCCGACGTCGTCGCGCAGGCACGCAGGTTCATCGCCGAACGGTTGACGTCCGGCGAGCCGCTGGCAGGAGACGTGGCACGAGCGCTGGCCGCAAGCCCACGGACGCTGCAAAGACGCCTGAACGAGAATGGCACGAGCTTCGCCAAGCTGCTCGACCAGACGCGTCGCGAACTCGCCGTCGAGTACCTGCGCAACCCCGAGAACACGGTCGAGGAAACCGCCTTTATGGTCGGCTTCGCGGAAACCGCGAGCTTCAATCGCGCCTTTCGACGCTGGACCGGCCACTCACCGACCGCGTTTCGCGCCGAGCACCGCGGGATGCTGCCCACACCCTCACACCGGCCCGCAGTTCGTTCCGCGCACTGACCCGCCGGACGGCCGTTGCCGGAAGCCGGTTCGGCCGCCCCCCGGGTCACTCTTGCGGCGTTTTGCCGCGGAAACGGCTCAGGCGGGCGCCAATACGATCGTCCCGAGCGGTGGCACGGTAACCGCGAGCGAATACGGCCGGTTCATCCAGGGCGTCTCCTCCGCCACCAACTGCCCGCCGTTGCCCAGATTGCTGCCGCCGTAGTGGTGCGAGTCGGAGTTCAGAATCTCGCGATAGCCACCGGGCGACGGCACTCCGATGCGGTAGCCGTGACGTGGGACCGGCGTGAAATTCACGATCACCACCAGGAACTCATCGCCGGCGCGCCGCACGAAGCTCAATATCGATTGCTGGGAGTCGTGGCAATCGATCCACTCGAAGCCCTGCCACTCGAACTCGTGCCCGTGCAGCGCCCGCTGCTCGCGATACAGGTGATTGAGATCGCGCACCAGACGCTGCATTCCGCTGTGGAAAGGATATTCGAGCACGTACCAGTCGAGGACACCGGCGCTGTTCCATTCCAGCCCCTGGCCGAAGTCGGTGCCCATGAAGAGGAGCTTCTTGCCGGGATGGGTGAACATGTA
Organism: Betaproteobacteria bacterium; assembly: GCA_016791345.1. Taxonomy (NCBI): domain Bacteria; kingdom Pseudomonadati; phylum Pseudomonadota; class Betaproteobacteria; species Betaproteobacteria bacterium. Next base: position 2,469 of record JAEUMW010000307.1, read on the forward strand.
GCTGTACAGCGTGCGCAGATTGGCGAAGCGCTGCCACTCGTCGCCCGGCATCTTGTTCAGCATCGATCCCTTGCCGTGCACCACCTCGTCGTGCGAGAACGGCAGCATGAAGTTCTCGGTGAAGCAGTAGAGCATGCTGAAGGTCAGCAGGTCGTGATGGTACTGCCGATGGATCGGCTCGTTCGAGATATAGCGCAGGGTGTCGTTCATCCACCCCATGTTCCACTTGATGTCGAAGCCGAGACCGCCCAGGTAGGTCGGCCGGGACACCTGCGGCCACGAGGTCGATTCCTCGGCGATCATCAGGATGCCGGGGCATTCCTCGTGGGTGACGGCATTCATTTCGCGCAGAAACTCGATCGCCTCCAGGTTCTCCCGACCGCCATACTGGTTGGGGATCCATTCGGTGCGCGAGTAGTCGAGGTAGAGCATGGAGGCCACGGCGTCCACGCGCAGACCGTCGATGTGCATCTCCTTCAGCCAGTAGAGGGCACTCGCGAGCAGGAACGTGCGCACCTCGTTGCGGCCGTAATTGAAGATGAGCGTCGACCAGTCCAGATGCTCGCCCTTGCGTGGATCCTCGTGCTCGTAGAGCGCGGTGCCGTCAAAGCGGGCGAGCGCGTAGGCGTCCTTCGGAAAGTGCGCCGGCACCCAGTCCAGGATGACGCCGATGCCGTTGCGATGGCAGTAGTCGACGAGATAGCGGAAATCGTCGGGGGTGCCGAAGCGGCTGGTTGCGGCAAAGTAGCCCGTCGCCTGATATCCCCACGACAGATCGAACGGATGCTCGGTGACCGGCAGCAGTTCGATGTGCGTGAAGCCCATGTACTTCACATACTCGACAAGGCGCTCCGCGAGCACCCGGTAATTCAGGAATTCGCCCTCCGGTCCGCGTTGCCAGGAACCCAGGTGCACCTCGTACACCGACATCGGCCCATGCTGCCAGTCCCACGCCGCGCGCCGTTCCATCCACGCCGCGTCCTGCCACTCGTGCTGCGGCTCACCGACGACGATGGAGGCGGTGTTCGGCCGCGCCTCGAACTGCTGCCCGTACGGGTCCGACTTGAGCAGAAGCTGACCGGTATGTCGATTCCTGACCTCGAATCGGTACAGCGCGCCGGGACACAGGTCGGGAATGAAGATCTCCCAGATGCCGCAGCCCGAACGCACCCGCATCGGGTGGCGGCGCCCGTCCCAGCGGTTGAAATCGCCGACCACGCTCACGCGCTCTGCATTCGGTGCCCAGAGAGCGAACAGCACGCCGCGCACGCCGTCGACGTCGCGCTCGTTGGCGCCGAGGATCTTGTAGGCCTGGCGCAGCTTGCCTTCACTGAAAAGATAGAGATCGGTGTCGGAGATCTGCGGCGGATAGCAATAGGGATCGTAGGCGATGTGCTGATGGTGCGCGTCGTCCCGCCAGATCAGGCGGTAGCGCTCCGGCACCGCGGACGCCGGACCCTGCCACTTGAAGAAGTCCGTTCCCGGCACGCGCTCCATGTGGACGTTGCCCTCGGCAATTGCCACCTCCGTTGCGTGCGGGATGAACGCGCAGACGACGACGCCGTCCTTGGTCGGATGTCGTCCCAGCACCGAAAAAGGATCGTGATGCCGGGCCTCGGCAACCCGCATTTCGTCGTCGCTCAACCGGGGTTGCGACGTAACCTCCCTCGCTTGCCTTGCACTCATGATCGATTCCTGATTTCTTAGCAGTTCTCAAATACCGACGACGCGCGCTCTCGTCTGTGTGAGGAATGCGGCGGCGTCGCCCCCGAAGGCACCTTGCCCGCAAGCTTGCCAGGAATGAAGGCCGCAACCGGCGGGTTGCGGCGCGTGTGACTCGTAGCGACTATGTTCTTGTCGTTGCGCACGAGCGAAGTGTGACAGGCCGTTTAGGAAACGGAACGGGTAAGGCGAACGATACAACACGCTCGACAATCGAGCGCAGGTATCATTATGCCCGATCAGCAGGCAACGACCTCAACTTTAATAGGGCCATATCGTGCGCCCCAGCGCTCCGCATCCGCGACCCAGGCGACTCAAGAGCATAGCAACCACGAACCTCTGGCCAGGATCCCCCCAACCGCTCGGCGCGACGTGGGACGGCAACGGCATCAACTTCGCTGTCTTTTCCGAGCATGCCGACGCCGTGGAGGTCTGCATCTTCGATCAGCGCGGCCGGCGCGAGGTCATGCGCGGACGTCTGCCCGAGCGCTCCGATTTCATCTGGCACGGGTATCTGCCCGACGCGGGGCCGGGCACGCTGTACGGATTTCGCGTCCAGGGACCGTACCGGCCGGAACAGGGTCATCGCTTCAATGCGAACCGGCTCCTTCTCGACCCTTATGCCCGCGCCATCATCGGCAAGCTGCGCTGGACCGACGCCCATTTCGGCTACAAGGTGGGAGCGCCGCGTGCCGATCTCACGTTCGACTGGCGCGACAACGCGCCCGCGATGCCGAAGTGTCGGGTGGTCGATCCCGCGTTCGACTGGGAGGGCGTCGAGCACCCCAGGACCCGCTGGAGCGACACCGTCATCTACGAACTGCACGTGAAAGGCTTTACCCAGCTCCACGACGGCATCCCCGGCGAGCTGCGCGGCACCTATGCCGGTCTCGGCAGCCCTGCGGCGATCGAACACCTGCGCGCGCTCGGCGTCACCGCAGTGGAACTCCTGCCGGTGCACAGCTTCGTCGACGACCGCGTGCTGGTCGAGCGCGGACTGCACAACTACTGGGGTTACAACAGCATCGGCTTCTTCGCACCGGAGGCACGCTACGCGGCTACCGACGATCCGGTGAACGAGTTCAAGGCCATGGTAAGGGCGCTGCATCGCGCAGGCATCGAGGTCATCCTCGACGTGGTCTACAACCACACTGCGGAAGGCAATCACCTCGGACCGACCCTGAGTTTCCGCGGCCTCGACAACGCCGCGTACTATCGCCTCACGGCCGCCAATCCGCGCTATTGCATGGACTACACCGGCTGCGGCAACACCCTGAACACGATGCACCCCAAGGTGCTGCGGCTCATCATGGATTCACTGCGCTACTGGGTCGAGGAGATGCACGTCGACGGCTTCCGTTTCGATCTGGCGACCACGCTGGCGCGCGAGGTGGGCGCCTTCGATCCCTATGGCGCCTTCCTCGATATGGTCCATCAGGACCCGGTGCTTGCGCGTGCGAAGATCATCGCGGAGCCTTGGGATCTCGGCGACGGCGGCTACCAGGTCGGCGGCTTTCCTGCCGGCTGGAGCGAGTGGAATGCGAAGTACCGCGACGCCGTGCGCGCGTACTGGAAGGGGGATGGCGGCCTCATCGGAGACCTCGCCTACCGCCTCACCGGATCGAGCGACCTCTTCGCGCACAACGGTCGCGGTCCGCGCGCGAGCATCAACTTCATCACCGCCCACGACGGTTTCACGCTGCGCGATCTGGTGAGCTACGAGCGCAAGCACAACGAGGCGAATGGCGAAGGCAACCGCGATGGCGCCGACAACAATCTCAGCTGGAACTGCGGTGCCGAAGGTCCCACCGACGACGCGAAGATTCTTGCACTGCGCGCGCGCCAGCAGCGCAATCTGCTGACCACTCTGGTTCTGTCGCAAGGCGTTCCGATGCTGGTCGCCGGTGACGAGATGGGTCGTACGCAACAGGGCAACAACAACGCCTACTGTCAGGACAGCCCGATCAGCTGGCTCGACTGGACACAGTCCGAAGCGAATCGTGAACTGCTGAGTTTCGTCACGCGCGTGATCGCCGTGCGCCGCGAGCATCCGGTGTTTCGACGGCACACGTTCTTCCAGAACGGACCGCTTCCGGACGGTGTCCGCAATGTGCTCTGGTTCGGTCCGGACGGGCTGGAGATGAGCGACCAGGAGTGGCATCAGGGCTTCGCGCGCTGTCTCGGCATGTACCTGGCGGGCGATGCCATCGGCGAGGTGGACCCGCGCGGCACGCTCCTGATCGACGACAATTTCCTCCTGCTGATCAACGCCCATCACGAGGAAATTCCGTTCGTGCTGCCAGGCTTCCAGTCGAACGTCCGCTGGCAGGTTGCGATCGATACCGCGGATGCCGCGCCCAGCCCCGATGTGCGGCGCTACTACGCACAGGGCGATACGTTTCCGCTGCAGGGGCGCTCGCTCGCGCTGCTCACACAGCCGCGGACATCCGCTGCGGACGAGTCCGCCGACGTGCGGTGAACTTCTTGCGCTGAATGCCCTCTCATGCCATCGCCACGATGGCAATGATCGCCTTATGGCATTGCAGCATGCCGATCGGGCAAGAGTCTTGCAGACCCCTCGCGCGGCTTTTCGCCCGATCCGATATTCCAACTTCAGAGAGGACACAACGATGCAGGATCCCGTCAGGTTCATGCCGCAGGCATCCATCCCGGCAGAAGATTGTGAGTTCGATGCCTGTTACGGCACGACGATCGTCCTGGCACGCGCGAGCGCGTCTGCGCGACGACCCGAGTGCACCTCACAGGTCGCGCATGCTCAATCTCACCACGGCGCACGTTCGCCGTTGGCTTGATCCAGTCCGCTTCGTCCGCGCTTCGCTCTCCGCGAAGCCGATCACGTCAAGTCATCTGTCTGTAATGTAGCGCGCGGCGTCGGAATCCAACGGACTTCGACGCCGCGCGCGCTTCCTCCCGATTTCACTGCGCAGTTTTAGCCCTGCACGGGCTTGGCACACCGAAGACGCACTCGGCACGGAGCCGGCGCGGTGGCATACTACGCGTCCGCAATCCGGAGCAGCCGTAACAAACTCCTCGAACATCGTCGTCGAACCCCGCTCTCGCGCGTCGACTCGCCGGTACATCGCCGACCGTCGAAACCGCGAAATGTCACGGGTGCTGCTTCTCCTACTCTGAACCAACCTCGGAACACGTTCATGCGAGTCTTCAACTTCAGCGCCGGTCCTGCGGTGCTGCCCGAACCCGTGCTGCAGCAAGCGGCAGCCGAAATGCTCGACTGGCGCGGCACCGGCATGTCGGTCATGGAAATGAGTCATCGCAGCAAGGCGTTCATCGGCATCGCGGAGAAGGCGGAGGCGGACCTGCGCGCGTTGCTGTCGCTGCCGGTGCAGTACAAGGTGCTTTTTCTGCAAGGCGGTGCAATCGCGGAAAATGCTGTGGTGCCCATGAATCTTCTCGGCAGCCGAAGCTGCGCCGCCTACGTCGACACCGGCGAGTGGTCGAAGAAGTCGATTCAGGAAGCGAAGAAGTACTGCACGGTGCACATCGCCGCCTCGGCAGCGGACGGCAAGTACACCAGCGTGCCGGCGCGGGAGACATGGCAGCTTCCCGCCGACGCGGCATATGTGCACGTCTGCACCAACGAAACGATCGGCGGCGTCGAGTATCACTGGACGCCGGACACGGGCGAGATTCCGCTCGTCGCCGACATGTCCTCGCATTTTCTGTCGCGTCCTCTCGATGTGTCGAAGTTCGGCGTGATCTACGGTGGCGCCCAGAAGAACATGGGACCGGCCGGCCTGACCGTCGTCATCGTGCGCGAGGATCTGCTCGATCGTGCCCTGCCGATCACGCCATCGGTGTTCCACTGGAGGAAGCAGGCAGAAGCCGGATCAATGCTCAACACGCCGCCGACCTATGCGATCTACGTCGCCGGGCTCGTATTCGAGTGGCTGCTCGGCGAGGGCGGCCTCGCTGCGATCGAGCGCCGCAACATCGCCAAGGCGAATCTGCTTTACGACTACCTCGACCAGTCTGCCTTCTACCGTAATCCCGTGCGCAGGCAGGATCGCTCGCGCATGAACGTTCCCTTTCGTCTGCGCGACGAAGCGCTCGACGCCGCCTTTCTGGACGGCGCGAAGAAGGTCGGGCTGGTCGAACTCAAGGGACATCGCAGCGTCGGCGGCATGCGCGCATCGATCTACAACGCGATGCCGACGGCGGGTGTGCAGGCACTCATTGCCTACATGCGTGACTTCGAGGCGCGCCACGGCTGACGAGCACGACGATCATGAACAGATATCAGGTCCTCACGCTCAACCACATCTCCAGCCACGGCCTGCGCCGGTTGCCGGCCCCGCGCTATGCCGTGGGCAAGACCGCCGAACGGCCCGACGCCATCCTCGTGCGCTCGCACAGCATGCACGAGATGGCGATTCCGCCGAGTGTCCGGGCCATCGGACGCGCCGGTGCCGGTACCAACAACATCCCGGTGCCCGAGATGTCCAGGCGCGGTGTGCCGGTGTTCAACGCGCCGGGTGCGAACGCGAACGCGGTGAAGGAACTGGTACTCGCCGCTTTGCTGATGGCCGCGCGGAACGTCGTGCCGGCGCTTGGCTATGTCGGCGCCCTGGGCGACAGTGCGGATCTCGAAAAGCAGGTCGAGGACGGCAAGAAGCGCTTTGCCGGTGTGGAACTCGTTCACCGCTCACTGGGTATCGTCGGGCTCGGCGCCATCGGCGGTCTCGTTGCGGACACTGCGCTCAAGCTCGGCATGAAGGTTGTCGGCTTTGACCCGGACATCACGGTTGATGCAGCGTGGCGCCTGCCGTCCAGCGTGCGCAAGGCGGCGACCATCGAGGAACTGCTGCAGCAGTCCGACTTCGTCACCCTGCACGTTCCGCTGCTTCCCGCCACGCGCCACATGATCGATGAGAAGCGGCTCGCGGCAATGAAGCACGGTGCCACGCTCCTCAATTTCGCGCGCGATGCACTCGTCGACGAACACGCGGCCGTGGCCGCCCTTCGTGCCCATCGGCTCAAGTGTTACGTGACGGATTTCCCAGCCGCTGCACTGCTGCACGAGCCCGGCGTCGTGGCGCTGCCGCACCTGGGGGCCTCGACCGCCGAGGCCGAGGAAAACTGCGCGGTGATGGTGATCGACCAGGTGCGCGAGTATCTCGAGAACGGGACGATCCTCAACGCCGTGAACTTCCCCAATGTCGACATGGCGCGCGAGTCCCCCTACCGTGTCGCCATCGCCAATGCGAATGTCCCGAACATGCTCGGGCAGATCTCCACGGCGATGGCGAACGGCGGTCTCAACATTCACAACATGGTGAACAAGTCGCGCGGTGAGATGGCCTACACGCTGGTCGACGTCGACAGCCCGGTCCACGACGAACTCATTCGCGCGATCGCTGCCATCGACGGGGTGCTGTCGGTGCGCGCGATTCCTGCCGAGGACGCTGGCTAATCGCGCCTCAAAGGCGTGCCGTCACGATCGCCGCGACTTCGGCATCGGTCAGCACGATCGGGTTCGTCTTCATGCTTGACCCGCGGCTAGCCGCGACGATCCTCGGCACATCGTCCGCGTGGACCCCATAGTGCGACAGGCGTGGCAGGTCGAGCGCACGCTGCCAGCGCTCGAGAACCGCGACCAGCTCAACGCGCGCCGCGTCATCGTCCAGTTCCGCCGTTGCGGCGAGGCAGCGCCCGATCTCGGCGTACTTCGATAGCGCAGCGCTGTCGGGATCACGCCCGAGGAGCGCCGTGATGTTGACATGTGTCGCGGCCGAGACCGTCGTTCCGCAGGCAACCCCGTGCGGAATCGGGAAGAACGCGCCCAGCGGCGCAGCGAGGCCGTGCACCGAGCCGAGTCCGGTCTGCGCGAGGCAGATGCCGGAGAGGAGCGATGCATATGCCATCCGCTCGCGTGCCCGCGCGGCCTGCGCTCCGCCCTCGAACCACTCGATGAGACCGTCCTTCACCGCAGCGATGCCGGAACGCGCAAGCGCATCGGTGAAGGGGTTGGCCCGCAGGGACACGAACGATTCGAGCAGTTGCGTGAAGGCGTCCATGCCGTCCGCCGCGATCAAGGCCGGCGGACATCCCGCCAGGAGATCCGGATCGACGATCGCCCATTCCGCGACCAGTCGCTCGTCGCGGAAGGATTTCTTGAATCCGGTCGCGCCGTGCACCGACAGCACGGCGTTCTTGGTCGCCTCCGACCCGGTCCCGGCCGTGGTAGGCACCGCGATGAAAGGCGTGGCGGGGCCCCGATACGGCAGCTCCGGCCCGACACCTTCGAGGTGATCCATCACCGAATTGCCCGGCCGGAGCAGACCGGCAATTGCCTTGGCCGCATCGAGCGCGCTGCCGCCGCCCAGGCCGACGACCACATCGAACGCATCGCCACGGTAGCGAGCCACGGTATCGTCGACGAGTTGCGGTGAGGGCTCCCCTGCTACGCGCACCTGGTCCCAGGTGAAGCCGCGGGCGCGCAGCGTCTCGCACAGCCACGCGCCCTCGGCGGACGTGTCGAAGGATGACTTCCCGGTCACGAGCAGCACGCGCGTGCCGTAGGCGCCGGCGATGTCGGGCAACCGGCGCAGGCTGCCGGCTCCGAATTCGATGCGCGGCAGGCGCGCGAGGGAGAAGGGAGCGATCATGGTCGATGGGTCGGCTTGGTCTCCAGCGTCGCATCCGCGGTGCTCGCGCGCGCCGCGGCGAGTTCCTCGGCCAGGTCGAAGAGCGACATCGCGTAGTTGACGCTGCGGTTGTAGCGGGTGATGACGTAGAAATTGGTGAAGCCGAGAAAGTAGAGCGGGCCCTCCTCGCCCTGCAGGCGCACAAGTGCAGCCTCGGTGGTGCCGGGCTCCGTCGCCCCCGCCTGCGGGCGGATTCCGGCCTCGGCGAGCGACTCCACGCTGACCTTCGGTTCGAGTCCCATGTCGACGAACTCGTCGACACGGTCGCCCTGCGCATCGGCCGGCACCGCGACCAGCCCGCCGGGCTTCCAGCCGAAGGCGTTCATGTAGTTGGCAACGCTGCCGATCGCGTCCGCGCTTCGCGACAGATCCGGCCGCCCACTGCCGTCGAAATTCACTGCGTATTTCCTGTAGCTCGAAGGCATGAACTGCGCAATGCCCATAGCTCCGGCATAGGACCCGCGTGGTTGCAGCGGGTCGATGCCGTACTCACGCGCGAGCAGCAGAAACTGTTCGAGCTCGCCGCGAAAGTACTCCGCCCGCGGCGGCCAGTCGAAGGCCAGCGTGTAGAGCGCATCGAGCACGCGAAACTTGCCCGTGTCGCGCCCGTAGTTGGTCTCGACGCCGAGGGTGGCGACGATGATCTCCTGCGGCACGCCATAGCGCTCGCTGGCGCGTGCGACGGTCGCAGCGTTGTCCGACCAGAACTCGAGCCCGTCAGCGACGCGCAGGGGATTCACGTACCGCGGACGGTATTCGAACCAGGGGCGCGCGGTACCCGGCCGCGCCATGGCACGCAGGATGGCGTCCTGCGTGCGCGCCTTCGCCAGCAGTCTGCGCAGCGCGCTGGCGTTGAAGCCGTGCCGTTCGGACATCTCGACCACGAACGCCTCGACTTCCGGGCGCAACTCCTTGGAGCGCTCTGCCGCGTGCGCCCGATCCCACACCTGAATGAGCGTCAGCACGATGAGGCCCAGCCCGACAATCAGTCCCTTCACGATCTCTCGCCGCTTCGCGGCCTCCCGCCGCCACGGGCCGCATTCTAGCGCGGCGGACGAACTGCGCAGCGAACGCGCGGCGAAAAAAGAGGGCCGGCTTGCGCCGGCCCGGAGGAGAGACACCCTTTCGCTGGTGTCGGAGGAGAACTAGTTCTTGAAGAGCTTGAACACCCAGACTGAACCGCCCTGCTCCAGGTAGTTCACCCTCTTGGCGACATCGCCACCCCACAATGGGACCGCGCCACCCCAGCCCGCCACGACAGCGACATACTGCTGACCATCCTGCTCCCAGGTGATCGGTGGCGCGACGACGCCGGTGCCGGTCTGGAAGCTCCAGAGTTCCTTGCCAAACTTGGCATCCAGCGCGCGAAGTTCGCCTTCCGGTGTACCGTAGAACACCAATCCACCCTTCGTAGTCATGGCACCGCCCCAAAGCGGAGCATAGTTCTTTTCCTCCCACACGATCTTTCCGGAAGCCGGATCGATCGCGCGCATCACCCCGATATAGTCGTCGTTGATCGTCTTGATGGTAAATCCAGCACCGAGATACGCTGCCCCCTTCTTGTAAGACACAGGCTCGTTCCAAATATCCATGCCCCATTCGTTTGCCGGCACGTAGAAATAGCCCGTATCGGGGCTGTAGGCCATCGGCTGCTGGTTCTTACCACCCAGGAACGACGGCGCCGAGAATACCACTGTACCTTTCTTGCCATCCGCGCCCTTGGCCGGGTCACCCGGTCGGTTGTCGTCGACGTAGACCGGCCTCCCCGTCTTGAGGTCGATCTCCTTCGCCCACGTGATCTTCTTCACGAACGGAAACGCGCTCACGAGCTTTCCGGTCTTGGCATCGTTCACGAAGAAGAAGCCATTGCGGTCTGCCTTTCCGCCCAGTACGCGTCCGTCTTTGCCTTTGAACGTGACGAACTCGTTCACACCATCAAAGTCCCAGCCGTCGTGCGGGGTG
>JAEUMW010000308.1 GCA_016791345.1 Betaproteobacteria bacterium
TACCCGCTCATCTGGCGGCGCGACCGCGTGCCGACGCTGACCGTGATCGCCGATGTCGTGCCGGGCGTGCTCGCCGACGATGTGGTGAGCGCACTCGCGCCCAAGGTGGCCGAGCTGAACACGCGCCTGCCGAAAGGCTACCGCATCGACACCGGCGGCATCGCCGAGGAAAGCGCGCAATCGCGCGCCTCGGTGTTCGCCGTGGTGCCGCTCATGCTGGCGCTCATGCTGACGGTGCTCATGTTCCAGCTGCAGAGCTTCCGGCGTCTGGGCATCGTGCTCGCGATCCTGCCGCTCGGGTTGATCGGCGTGGTGGCGTCGCTCTTGTTGTTCAACCGTCCGCTGGGCTTCGTCGCGATCCTGGGCATCCTCTCGCTGCTCGGCATGATCGCGAAGAACGCGGTGATCCTGATCGTGCAGATCGAGACCGATCGCGCCGAGGGCAAGAACGTGTGGGATGCAGTGGTCGCGGCTGCAACTTCGCGTCTGCGGCCGATGTCTCTTACGGCGATCTCCACCGTGCTCGGTCTCATTCCGATTGCGCCGACGGTGTTCTGGGGGCCGATGGCCTTCGCGATCATGGGCGGTCTGCTGATAGCCACGCTTCTCACGCTGGTGTTCCTGCCGACCGTGTACGTCACCGTGTTCAAGGGACGACCCGACGCACCGCCGCGGCCGGGATCGAAGGCCGCACCGGCGACGTAACTCGAAATCCATTCAGCAAGGAGCAAGGACATGGGTCTGGGAGACGTCATGCGGGTGAAGGGCTGGGGCAGACTGCTGCTCGTGATCGCAGCAGGGATGCTGTCGAGCGCCGCATGGGCGCAATCGAGCGTGCAGTTCGGCCGCATCACGAACGTGAGCCTCGTCAACACCGACAACACGGGCGCGCAGGTTGGCGGCGCATTGCTCGGCGGCACGCTCGGCGCCGCGGTGGGATCCGGACGCTCGGGCAGCAATCGCATCCTGGGTGGCGTCGGGGGCGCAGTCGCCGGACAGCAGCTCGGCCGCATGGCTACGCGCGGTCAGGCCTTCCAGTACACGATCCTGATCGGCGGCAGCACCGTCACCATGGTGACGGACGAAGCCGGATTGCGCGTCGGCGATTGCGTCGCCGTGGAGCGTGGTCAGTTCAACAACCTGCGGCTGGTCGACGATTCCCTCTGCGCGCCGGGAGCACGGGCGGCGGCACCGGCCGCGGTGCAGCAGGCCGATGCCTGCGTTGCCGCCAAGAACCAGCTGCTCGCCGCACAGACCGATCAGGAGTTCGACCTCGCCGAGCGGCGCGTGCGGCTCCTCTGCAGCGACTGACACCGGCGTCGCCGCCATGACGCACGCGTGGGCAGCGCTGATCCGCGGCGCTGCCTATCTGGCGCTGTGGATCGTCCTGATCGACACCGATCCGGTCGACATTCTCGCCGGCATCGTCACCGCCGCCGCGGCCACCGGCGTCAGCCTGCGGCTCGTCCCGGCGTCGCCCCACCGCATCCGCTTGAGCGCGCTGGCGCGCCTCCTGGCCCGCTTCGTCTGGCAATCGGCGGTCGCAGGGTGGGACGTCGCGAAGCGTGCACTCGACCCGCGCCTGCCGCTTGCCCCCGGCTTCGTCGACTACCCGTGCCGCTTCGAACGCGGCATGGTGCGCAACGCCTTCGCTTCGCTCACGAGTCTCATGCCCGGCACCTTGCCGATTGCGGACGATGGCCGCGTGCTCCGCTATCACTGCCTCGACCGCAACCAGCCGGTGCTCGAGTCGCTGTCCACGGAAGAAGCGCTCGTGGCGGACGTCCTCGATCCGGGGGCCGCGCGATGACGACGTTCCTGCTCGCCGCTGCGGCCTGCGTGCTGCTGCTGACGGCGGTCGGCCTGAAGCCGCTGTTGCGCGCGCGCGGTGCCGCGGACCGGATCATGGCCGTGCAGTTGCTGGGCACCGGCGGCATCGGCGCGCTCCTGCTCTTCGCCGAGGGTGTCGAGCGCTACGCGGCGATCGACGTCTCGCTCACCCTCGCCCTGCTCGCGGCGTTCGTGTCGGTGGCACTGGCCAAGGCCGCATCGCGCCCCGCCCCGCCGCGCGACGCCACTGCCGCCTCCGGCGAATGAAGCTCGCGCTCGATATCTTTACCGTCGTCACCGTCGTCGCTGGCGGCTTCTTCTACCTCGCGGGAACCGTGGGGCTGCTGCGCTTTCCGGATACGCTCACGCGGCTGCACGCGCTCTCCAAGGCCGACAATCTCGGACTCGGGCTCATCGTGCTCGGGCTCCTGCCGCGCGTCGACGGCACCCTCGTCGCAGTGAAGCTCGTCTGCGTCTGGTTGCTCGTCCTGCTCTCCGGCTCGGCCGTCGCACAACTCATCGCGCGCGTGGTGCGCAACCAGGATCCGCCTGCGTGACCTGGTCGTTTACGGTCGATCTCGCGATGGTGGTGCTGCTGCTCGTCATCGCCGTCTTCGCGATCACCGTGCGCAGCACGTTCGCTGCTGTCATCGCCTTCGCCGCCTACGGGCTGCTCGTCGCCGTGGCCTGGGTGCGCCTGCAGGCGGTCGACGTGGCGTTGACCGAAGCGGCGATCGGCAGCGGACTGACGGGCGTGCTGCTGCTGGGCGCGGCCGCACGCCTGCGCGCGACCGACCAGCCGCCGCGGCCGGAACGCACTGCGCCGGGGCTGCGCGCTTCCGCTGCCGGGGTCTCCGCAGCCGTTGCAGCGGCGCTGGGCGCAGCCGTGTGGTTCCTGCCCGAGCCGGCGCCGACGCTGGCGCCGGCGGCGGTTGCCAGCATCGATTCGACCGGACTCGGCAATCCCGTCACCGCGGTGCTGATGGCCTACCGCGCGGCCGACACGCTGCTGGAGAAGATCGTCCTGGTGCTCGCCGTCGTCGGCGTCTGGTCGCTCGCCCCCGACCGCGCGTGGGGCGGCCGGCCCGGCACGCTCTACCGGCCCGATGCCGACGGCGTGCTCAGCTTCTTCGCACGCGTGCTGCCGCCCTTTGGCGTGGTCATCGGCATCTATCTCATGTGGACGGCGGCCGATCATCCGGGCGGCGCATTCCCCGGCGGCACCATCCTCGCGGCGATGTGGGTGCTGGCGATGATGGCGGGCCTCGCCGACGCTCCACCCGTGTCGAGCGTGTCGCTGCGGTGGCTCGTGCTCGCCGGGCCGGTCGTGTTCAGCGCAGTCGGCTTCCTCGGCATGGCGATCGCCGATGCCTTTCTCGCCTACCCCGTCGCCTTCGCGAAACCGCTCATCGTCGCGATCGAGATCCCGATGCTGCTCTCCATCGCCGTCATGCTCGGCATGCTCCTCGCCGGCGTGCCGCAGCGGCGCTGAACACATGACGCCCGTTACCCTGCTCGGCCTCTGCAGTGCTGCGCTCGCCGGACTCGGTCTCTACGGCATGGTCACGCACCCGCACCCGCTGCGGAAGATCCTCGCGTTCAATCTCTTCGGCAGCGGCGTCTTCCTCCTCTTCGGCGTGGTCGCGCGGCGCGGCGCGGCGGCGGACCTGGGCGGCGACCCGGTGCTGCAGGCGCTGACGATCACCGGGCTCGTCGTCGCATTCGCGGCAACGGCACTTGCGGTGGCGCTGCTCCTGCGGTTCTTCGACGCGACCGGCACGGCCACGCTGGCACCCGCAGCAGACCACGACGCCGATTCGGGCAACCCATAGGCCGCGACATGGAGGCCGCGATGCCGGGTAGCTTTCTGCTGCCGTTCGCCTTGATGACGCCCTTCGTCGGCATGCTGATCGCATTCGCCGTCGGTGGCCGCCACGCCCGGCGCGTCGCCTTCGCCGTCATTCCGCTCGGGCTCGCGCTGGCCGCCGTCGTTGCCCTCCTGCTCGCACGTTCGGGCGAGCCACTGCAGTACGCCCTCGGCGCCTGGGCCGCGCCGCTCGGCATCCGGCTGCGCGCCGACGGACTCGCCGCCGCGATGATGCTGGTCACCGCGCTCATCATCGGCGCCACGGCGCTCTATGCCCGGCCCGAGTTCGGCGCCCGGGCCGGCGCTCCCGAAAGCCGCACCGCATTCGCGTTCTGGCAACTGCTGCTGGCGACCTGGGGCGCGCTCAACACGGTGCTGCTGGCGCACGATCTCTTCACCCTCTTCGTCGCGCTGGAGTTGCTGACGTTCTCCGCCGTCCCCCTGGTCTGCCTCGACGGGCGGGCGGAGACGCTGCAGGCGGCTCTGCGCTATCTGCTTTTCGCGCTCGCCGGATCCGCGCTGTATCTCGTCGGCGTCCCGCTCCTCTATGGTGTCTATGGCACGCTGGACATCTCGCTGCTCGCCGGGCGCGTCCAGGTCGAGTCCACCACGGTGGTCGCGGCAGCCTTGATGACGGCAGGCCTGCTCGCCAAGACCGCGCTCTTCCCGCTGCACCTGTGGCTGCCGCCGGCGCACGCGGGCGCGCCCGCCCCGGCGAGCACGGTGCTCTCTGCGCTGGTGGTGAAGGGCTCGTTCCTGGTGCTGGTGCGACTCTGGTTCGATGTCGGTCTGGCGAGTGGTCCGGCCGCTCAGTTGCTGGCGGCGCTCGGTGCCGGTGCGATTCTTTTCGGCAACGTGCTCGCGCTGCGCCAGGTGCGCTTGAAGCTCCTGGTTGCCTACTCGACGGTGGCCCAGATCGGCTATCTGTTCCTCATGTTCCCGCTCGCGTTCGGGGCCGGGTCGACCGCAGCCGAGAGTGCAACGGCACTCAGCGGCGGCCTCATGCAGGTGATCTCGCACGCCACCGCCAAGGCGGCGATGTTCATGTCGGCCGGGCTCGTCTATGCGGCGCTCGGCCACGACCGCATCGCCGAGCTGGCCGGCGTCGGCCGCCTGATGCCGATGAGCATCGTCGCGTTCGTGCTCGGCGGTATCTCGCTCGTCGGCCTGCCGCCTTCCGGCGGATTCCTCGCGAAGTGGTGGCTGCTCTCGGTGATGGTGACGACCGGCCAATGGTGGTGGGCGGCAGTGATGGTCACGGGCGGGCTCCTGACCGCGTGCTACGTGGTGATGGTGGCGATGCGCGCGATGAGCGCACCGTCCACGCCACTCACCCTCAAAGCCGAAGTCCCGCGGGCCAGCGAGGCCGTGGCGCTCGCGCTGGCCGTGTGTTCCGTGCTGCTCGGTTTCGTCGCGTTCCTGCCGGTCGACTTCGTCGCGATCGGACGCCCCGCGGTGCTGCCGTGACGCCGCAGTCACTTCTGCTCGTCGCCACCCTCGCGCTCCCGCTCGCGATGCTCGCCGCATGCGTCGTGCGCACGCTGCGCCGCCACATGCCCGGCTGGCTCGCGATGGCACCCGTGCCCGGCATCGCTGCTGCGCTCTTCAGCGTCGACGCGCCGCCATTCGCGTTCGGTGGAGGATCGGTGCGGCTCGCCCTGGCGCTGGACCTGCCGGGCGCGCTGCTCCTCGGCGTCGCCGCACTCCTGTGGAGCGCAGCCGGCGCCTACGCCGCAAGCTACTTCGGCGATTCGCCCAAGGCGGAGCGGTTCGCGGTGTGCTGGCTGATGGCGCTCGCCGGCTGCCTTGGCGTGTTCGTCGCGGCCGACATGGTAAGCCTGTACGCGCTGCTCGGCCTGCTCACGCTCGGTGCGACCGGCCTCGTGCTGCACGATGACACGCCCCGTGCCCGGCGCGCCGCGGCGGTGTATGTCGGCCTCGCGCTCACCGGAGAGTCGCTGGCCCTGGTCGGCTTCATCCTGCTCGCGGCAGCGATGCCCGGCGACAGCCTTCTCGTGCGCGACGCCGCAGCGGCGCTCTCCGCGTCCCCGCAGCGCGACCTCACGCTGGCGCTGCTCGTCGGCGGCTTCGGCATCAAGGCCGGTCTGGTTCCGCTCCACGTGTGGATGCCCCTCGCGCATTCCGCCGCTCCCGTTCCCGCGTCGTCGGTGCTCTCCGGCGCCGTGGTGAAGGTCGGCATCATCGGGCTCATCCGCTTCCTGCCGTTCGACGCACCGCTCGCCGCCTGGGGCGAGCCGCTCACGGCGCTCGGCATGTTCACCGCGCTCTATGCCGTCGCGATGGGCGTGACGCAAAAGCATCCCAAGGCGGTGCTCGCGTATTCCAGCGTCTCGCAGATGGGCGTCGTGGTCGCCGTGCTGGGCATGGGAATGGCCGCCGCCGATGAGACGGTGCCCGTGCTCGCGGCGTTCTACGCGGCGCATCACGTGCTGGTGAAGGGCGCGCTCTTTCTCGCCTTCGGCGTGGTTGCCGCAACCGGAAGCGCGCGCGTCACGCCGACGCTGGCGCTCGCCACCGTACTCGCTGCGGGCCTGGGTGGCCTGCCTTTCACCGGGGGTGCGCTCGCCAAGTTCGCAGTCAAGGCGCCGCTCGGCGACGGTCTCATGGGGATGCTCGGCGTCGTCTCCGCCATCGGCACCACGCTGCTCATGCTGCATTTCGTCGTGCGGCTGCGCGCGCACACGGCCACCGAGCCCGAGGCCACTGCCGGCGCAGGACTCACCCTGCCGTGGCTCGCGATGGCGCTCGCATCGATCGCCGTGCCGTGGGCGCTCTACTGCGCTGCTCCGCCTGGCGCGCTGCCCGACCCACTCGCGCCGAAGTATCTCTGGGAAGCGCTCTGGCCGGTTGCCCTCGGCGCCGTGCTGGCGGTCGTGCTCACCCGTGCGGGCGACCGCCTGCCGCGCATTCCCGAAGGTGACATCGCGGTCGCCATCGACGTCGCCGCGCACACCGCCATCACCGCGAGCAGGCGGTTCGAGCACGTCGACGGCTGGCTGCGACGGTGGCCGACCGCGGGAGTAGCGCTGCTCGGCCTGGCGATCGCACTCGGCGCCGCCCTGCTCCGATGACGACGGCGCAGTACTCCGCATGCACCCGAGTGTGAACCGGAAGCACTTCGCGCGCCCCGCCCTGAGTCCGCGCTTCCTGCAGGTGTGGCGGCGCAACTTCCTCGTCTGGCGCAAGCTCGCGATTCCGTCGATGCTCGGCAACCTCGCCGATCCGATGCTCTACATGCTGGGCTTGGGCTACGGGCTCGGCGGTCTGCTGCCGGAAGTCGACGGCAGCCCTTACATCACCTTCCTCGCGGCGGGCACCGTCTGCTACAGCACGATGAACAGCGCCACCTTCGAGGCGCTGTACTCGGCCTTCTCGCGCATGCACGTGCAGAAGACCTGGAGCGCGATCCTCAACGGGCCGCTCGACCTCGACGACATCGTGCTCGCCGAGACGGTCTGGGCGGCTTCGAAAAGCGTGCTCTCGGGCGTGGCGATCCTCGCCGTGATCTGGGTCCTGGGCCTTTCGCATTCCCCGCTCACGCTGTTGCTGATTCCGCTCGCGCTGCTCATCGGCCTCACCTTCGCGAGCCTGGGTCTCACGATGACGGCGATCTCGCCCAGCTACGACTTCTTCATCTACTACTTCACGCTGGCGATCACACCGATGACGCTGCTGTGCGGGGTGTTCTTTCCCGTCACCCAGCTGCCCCCGTTTCTGCAGGCAGTCGCCGCCTGGCTGCCGCTCACTCACGCCGTCGCCATCGCGCGGCCGCTGGTGAACGGTGAGTTTCCCACCGGCCTCGTCTGGCACGTCGCGATGCTGATCGGATACGCGTGCGCCGGTTACTACGTCGCCCTCGTGCTCGCGCGTCGACGCCTGCTAAGCTGACGTGAACGAGAGCCCAACCGGCGGCAACCCGCCCTGGTGGGCGATCCCCATCGCCGAACTGGGGGCAGCGTTGGCGGCGACCGATGGCGGCCTGACCGCGACGGAAGCCGCGCAGCGGTTGCAGCGCTTCGGCCCCAACCGTTTTCGCGAGCACCGCGAGCGCCCGCTTCTCGCACAGTTTCTGTCGCGCTTCCGTAATCCTCTCGTCATCGTCCTTCTGGTCGCAAGCGGACTGTCCGGCTTCGCGGGCGATGCCACGGATTTCTTCATCATCGCGGCGATCGTCCTGTGCTCGATCACCCTCGATTTCGTGCAGGAACACCGCGCCAACCGCGCCTCGGAGCGGCTGCGGGGGGCGGTGGCCGTGAAAGCGACCGCATTGCGTGACGCTCGCCGGCAGGAGGTACCGCTGACCTCCGTCGTCCCGGGCGATGTCGTGCTGCTCGCCGCCGGTGATCTCGTGCCTGCCGACGGCAGAGTGCTGGAAGCGCGCGACTTCTTCGTGAAGCAACCGATGCTGACCGGTGAGCCTTATCCGGTGGAAAAGCGGTCGATCGATTTGCCCGCCGCCGCGTCAGAGCTGTCGGCCGCCGACAACGCCGTCTTCCTGGGGACCTCGGTCATCAGCGGCAGCGCTATCGTGCTCGTGTGCCGCACCGGCAGCCGTACCGAGATGGGACGCATCGCCGCCAGCCTGGATCAGACACCGCCGCCGACGGCGTTCGAGATCGGCACGCGACGCTTCGGGCTGCTCATCATGCGGATCACCGTGCTGATGGTGCTCTTCGTCCTTCTGGTCAACGTGCTGTTTCACCGCCCGCTGCTGGAATCGTTTCTCTTCGCCGTCGCGCTCGCGGTCGGCCTGACGCCGGAGCTGCTGCCGATGGTGGTCTCGGTCACGCTCGCACGCGGTGCGGTGCGCATGGCGAAGCAGCGCGTGATCGTGAAGCGCCTCGCGGCGATCCAGAATCTCGGCAGCATGGATGTGCTGTGCACCGACAAGACAGGCACACTCACCGAGGCGCGCATCCGGCTCGAGCGTCACGTCGACGTCATGGGAGCCTCAAGCGAGCGCGTGCTCGAACTCGCCTATCTCAACAGCTCGTTCGAGACGGGCCTGCGCAGCCCCCTCGATGAGGCTATCCTCGCGCACGCGGACGTCGACGTTTCGGGTTGGACGAAGATCGACGAGGTCCCCTTCGACTTCGAGCGGCGTCGGGTTTCCGTGCTGGTGGAAAAGGACGGCCGGCGGTTGCTGGTGGTGAAGGGTGCGCCGGAGGAAATCCTTCGCCTGTCGGCGTCGTTCGAGTCGGGCGCAGCAACCGAGCCGCGGCGCCTCGATATGGCGGACCGCGACCGCGTTCGCGCGCTGTACGAGGCGCTCGGCGCGCAGGGGTTTCGCACGCTGGGCATTGCCTGGCGCGAGGTGGCATCCGATCATCGTCACGCCGTCGTCGGCGACGAGTGCGAGCTCGTTTTCGCGGGGCTGGCGGGCTTTCTCGATCCGCCGAAGACAAGTGCCGGACCCGCACTGACAGCGCTCGCGGCAAGCGGCGTTGCGGTGAAGATCGTCACGGGCGACAGCGAGCAGGTGACCCGGCACGTGTGTGCGGCCTTGAGCATTCCGGTCACCGGCGTGCTCACCGGACCCGACATCGACGCCCTCGACGACCAGGCACTGGGCGCGCGTGCAATCGAGGCGAACCTCTTCTGCCGCGTGAACCCGACACAGAAGAACCGCATCATCCTGGCGCTGAAGGCGCGCGGGCTGGTCGTCGGCTACCTGGGCGACGGCATCAACGATGCCCCGTCCCTGCATTCGGCCGAC
>JAEUMW010000309.1 GCA_016791345.1 Betaproteobacteria bacterium
ATGCGCGTCACCCACGGCTGCATGCGCCTCCTGCCCGAGCACATCGAAGCGCTGTTCCAGCTCGCCCCGGTGGGCACGCCCGTGCGTCTCATGAATCAGCCGGTGAAACTGGGCTGGGGCGACGATGCGCTCTATCTCGAAGTGCATCCACCGCTCGAAGAGCATGAACGCCCGGCGGAAGAACTGATCGCGGATACCCTCGACCGGATTCGCTTTCAGGTCGCGGCGCGGCCGGACCTGGTCGTGGACGAAGCTGCGGTGAAGCTCGCTGTCATCGAGAAATCCGGTCTGCCCGTGCCCGTCACGCGACGGACGATGCAAGCGGAGAACCGCCTCGACTATCGGCATTGAGAGTGTTGTGTGGGGGATTGCGCAGCCACCGGCACCTCGAGCTTCTTCGCGTGCGACCGCCGGCGGCTGCAGACCTCTGAACCTTCGGCGATGGACCGCAAGCCGGTCGCACCGCCACGCTTCCGTCAGGAAGCAGGGGGATTACTTGTACATCGACTTCTTGAACATGCGGTCGATCTTCGTCTGCGTGTCCTTGCAGCACGCGTTGGCTGCATCGGCCGAGGACTTCGCGGCGTCGGCAGTGGACTTCGCGGCGTCGGCAGTGGACTTCGCGGCATCGGCCGAAGCCTGCGCCTTGGACGCGGCGGCAGCCGCGCTGTCGGCCGTGGCCTGAGCCTTCGCCGCCGCGGCGGCAGCCTTGTCTGCTACCGCACGCACGGCCTCGAGGTCTTTCGTGGAGGCGCACCCGCCGGCCAACGCGAGGCCAAGGACGAGGAACACGGAAGTGACGATTTTCTTCATGCTGTTTATCTCCGAAAATGAATGGCTTGGCGAAGCGCTTTCAGCGCGGAAGGCGGAAATGACGCAGCGCACTAGCGTATTCTAACGAGCGCGCCCTTTCCCACCAAACGCGCGACTTCGTTCATCTGTTCGTTGGTGACGGCAATACAGCCCTTGGTCCAGTTGAGATCCCAGTGGATTCCGGGGTCGCCGCGGCCGAGGCCGTGAATGCCGATGTTCCCGCCGAGCCGCGTGTTCTGGGGCGGAATGCGCCCCTCGACGTGCGCTTCCAGGATGGCGTCGAACTCGCCCTGGCTGATCTCGCCCGCCGCCAGCCCCGTGCGGGCGCGTGCGATGGACGGATAGTCGAATCCGAGGAACGGTCCGAACTGGCCGGACGGCTTCACCCACGCGATGCGGTACTGGCCGAGCGGCGTCTTGCCGTCGCCGATGCGCTTCTGGTCGCTCACCCCCCAGCGGCCGACCGACACGTGGTCGAACCTGGCGAGCACCTTGTCACCGCGCAGCACGCGCATTTCGCGCTTCGCCGAATCCACGTCGACGATGATTTCGGCATCCGGGTTCGCCCGGCTCGCGGTGCTCACGGCGAGCAGGAGGCAGGTCGCCAGGGTGCCCCACAATGCGTGCAACGGCTTGCAGATCTTCATGAACTTTTCATCTCGTTGAACTTGCGGTCTTGCCGGCGGCAGGCTGAAGCCAGTGATGGAGATTCCTGTCGCGCGATCCTTCTCGGGAATCAGGGCACGATCGCTCGGGCGTCCATCAGCAGTTCACGTACCAGAGGCACCGTGACGGCCCGCTTGGTTTCGAGCGAGTAACGATCGAGCGCCTCCAGCATGCGGATCAGCGCCGGCAGGTCGCGTGCGTGACGACGCAGCAGATAGTCGACGACTTCGCGGCCGAGCTGAAACCCGCGTTGCGCGGCGTGGCGCGTCACCGCTTCTGCTTTTTCGTCGTCCGCAAGCACCTGCAGGCGATAGGCCATGCCGGCCGCGAGCCGGGTCACCAC
>JAEUMW010000310.1 GCA_016791345.1 Betaproteobacteria bacterium
GACGACGTTGCCGATCTCGCCGCGCTGCTGCGCCTGCCGGTAGTCCTCGTAGTGGGCGTGCGGCTCGGGTGTCTCAATCACGCGCTGCTCACCGCAGAGGCGATCGATCGTCGCGGGCTGCCGTGGTGCGGCTGGGTCGCGAACCATGTCGATCCGGACATGGCGGCGGCCGATGAAAACATCGACGCCCTCACCCGGCGGCTCGGCGTGCCCCTGCTCGGGCGCGTCCCTTTCACGGAATCGGCCGACGCGAGGACGCTCGCCGACGTGCTGGATGTCGCGACGATTCTGACGGCGCTCGACGGTGCCGACAACTGACCGGATGCGGCGCTGGTACCGAGGCGCGTTTCCCTATGCTATGTTGATAGGCGCGGCTGCGCGAAGCCGCTCCACAAAACGAACGGAAGAGAGAGAGTGCGAATGAATTCACGCTTGAAGGCAGTGTTGACCGTGGGGACGATCGTGCTTGCCGGTTGCGTGAGCCCGGCTGAGCAGAAGGCAGCCGACACCAAGCAGTGCCAGGGCTACGGCTTCACACCGGGCAGCGAGGCTTTCGCAAACTGCATGATGACCATCGCGAACCGTCGCTCCGACGACATGCGCCACTGGCAGGACGAGCAGAAACGGCGGTGGGAGGAGCAGCAGAAGTCGCAGCAGGAGCCAGCGCAGGCGGCGCCCAGCCAGCCGACGCAACCGACTGCGATGGACTGCACGACGAGCGAGACCAGTACGACCACCGGCAACACCACGAACGTCCAGAGCAGGACCAACTGCCACTCGCGCTGAGCGCCCGTCACGCCGGCGGCAGCGCAGTTCCGAGGTGGCTATAGCGCTTCGGAGTCGATCTCCGCGGCCGCCGCGGGGGCGCGTTTCGACCGCAGCGACAGCGCGATGAGCGGAAAGACCAGGACCGTCAGGATTGCGGCGCCGACCAGGGCCGCGGCATTCTCGGGCGATATCTTCCCGGTCGCCCGGCCGAGATCCGCGATGACGACCACGAGCGGCAGAGAGGTGGCCGAGAGCAGCGCCAGTGCGAGCTGCTCCCGCTTGCCGAGCGCACGACGGTAAAGCAGGGCCGGGGCGCCGCGCACGAGCAGAAAGAGGGCCACGAAGAGCGGCACCCGCAGCAGGCTGTCGGGGCTCGCGAAGAGTGCGACGACGTCGATCTGGGTGCCGCTCGCGATGAAGAAGATCGGGATCAGGAAACCGAATCCGATCGCATCGAGCTTGTGCCGGAACGGCTCCGCTTCCGGTCCGCGTGCCACCAGCCCCACCACCGCGCCGGCGGCAAAGGCGCCGAGCAGCAGATTGAGACCGAAGGTGTCGGCCATCACGACCATGGACGCCAGCAGGAGCATCGACAGGCGCACGGGGAACTGACTGGTCTTGTACAGGGTGCGCGAGAGGATCTCGATCACCTGCGGCGGACGCACCCGCAGCACGAGCACCACGCAGGTAAGCGCGATGAAGATGAAGGTGATGAGCAGCTCGGAGCGCTGCGCGAGCTTGCCGTCGCCCGCCATGATGAGCGAGAAGAGAATGATCGGCGCGAACTCGCCGATGGCGCCAGCGCCCAGAACACAGCGCCCGAGTTGACTGTCGAGGTCGTCCGCCTCGCGCAGGATCGGAAGCAGGGCACCGATCGCGGTGGTGGCGAGCGCGACGCCGACGAGGAAAGGATCGAACGCGAGTCCGGCGGCGGACAAGGCCTGCGTCAGTGCCAGCGCGAGCACGATGGAGACGGTCCATCCCAGCCCGCCCAGGCGCAGCGGAGTACCGCGCAGCGTGGAGAAGTCGAGGTCCATGCCCGCCAGAAAGAAGAGGAAGCAGAGGCCGAGTGCGGACAGTGCCCTGACGCCGACTTCGTCACCGACCAGATCCAGCATCTGCGGGCCGATTGCGATGCCCAGCAGCAGTTCGATGACCACCAGCGGCAGGCGCAGCCGGATGGGCAGCTCGTTGAAGAGCGGCGCCAGGGCCGCTGCGAAGAGGACGATCAGGAGCGGATGGTGGTGCTGGGGCACGGCTGCCCTCGTTCTCCTATTGGCGAAGCCTCGCGCTCTGCGGGCCGCGGCGCGGGGCGCGCGACGCGGCTGCGCGACTGGCCGGCAGGGGACGAAGCCCTGCGCGGCGCGGCGCTCCTGTCATGGACGCCGCTCCGGATTGGGTTCGGAACGATTCAGAAGGGGTCCAGCATTTCCGACGTGGAGGCGGCAGGCCGCGGCTTCGCCGGGGGTGGCTTTGCGGCAGCCGGCTCTGGCTCGTCCGCTTCCGGCGCAAGCAGCACCGGTGGCGGGCCGGGATCGGGGTGTGCGCTCATCGCCGGTGGATCGGAGGCTGCGGTGGGCGGGGCCGACGGCTCTTTCGCGGCCGACGATGCCGGCACGTGGGCGATCAGCTGAGCGTTGTCGACCCAGCCCTTCACGCCGCTGGCCGTGCCCGTCACCAGCGCGTAGCCATCATGCACGCGCACCCGGCTGACGCGCTCGTGGGGGCCGAGGTGTCCAACAACGGCGGCGGCCGCGGAGGGCTGGTCCCGCACCACCACGCCGTCGGCACCGGCGAAGAAGGTTTGCCCGGGTGAGGCTGGAGTCGGCCGGGCGGACCGGTGTCCGCGCGCCTCCTGCACCTCGTCGATGCTCGAACAGCTGGCGAGGAAGAGCGCCAGGGCGGCCGCAACGGCAAGCCGCGCCGCCACCGGTGCGCACCGGCCAACGGGTGCTGCAGGAAAAGCGTGCCGGGACGGCGGAGCCGCGCCGCCGCCGCATGACCCTGTCACGTGAGAGTCTCCAGGTGGAAATGGGCGGAGAATACCCGGCGCCCGGCCGCCGAGCAACGCGCGGGTGGCGGGCGCACCGAAGCCGGCAAGCCCCGGCCTTCCTCCTTGCCCTGCGCGCAAACGCTGTGATACCTTTGCCGGGCTTTGGATGGCCGACCAGATACTTACAGAGCATCGTCGAGAACGGGAGGGCGTTGCAGCGCAGATGAATCCGGTCGATGCAGGGCAGTGTGCGGAATACCTGCTCGTTGCCCATCGCAACGATTCACTGTCGCGTTCGGATCGGCATCGGGTTTTCTGCTTTATTTTCGGGGTTTCGATTCTCATCGCGCTTGCTTTCACCGCGATGGGTGCGTGGCCTGTGCTCCCATTTGCAGGGCTTGAGATGGCGGTGCTGTACGCCGCCTTCCGCTACGTCGATCGCCATGCCTCGGACTACGAGTGTCTCGAGATCGACGGGGACCGCGTGCGCATCGAGATCCGCGAGGGATCCGATGTGCAACGGGTGGAACTGAACCGCCACTGGGCGCAGGTCGTGATGCACGAGAAGGCAGGGCGGCGACGGCTCGCGCTGCGCTCGCACGGACGCGAAGTGGAGTTCGGTCGCCACCTCACGAACGATGAGCGCGAGCGCGTCGGACGCGAACTCGCGCAGCAACTCGGCAAGGCTTTGTGAACTTGAAGGGAAGAAGAAGCGTGCGAAACATGAAGCGAACGAGTGTGGCGGGCATGGCTGCGTTGGCTGCGTCGGGTGTCGCACACGCACAGTTCGGGCTGCAGAGTCCCGAATCCCCCATTGCGCAGCAGATCTACGACCTGCACTCGCTCATCTTCGGCATCTGCGTGGTCGTCTTCATCGCTGTCTTCAGCGTGATGTTCTACTCGATCTTCTACCACCGGAAGTCGCTCGGTGCGAAGCCTGCCTCCTTCCATGAGAACACGACGGTCGAAGTCATCTGGACCATCGTTCCCTTCGTCATTCTGGTCGGCATGGCGGTCCCGGCGACGCGCACCGTGCTCGCCATGAAGGACACGTCGGACGCCGAGATGACCATCAAGGTCACCGGCTACCAGTGGAAGTGGGGATACGACTATCTCAAGGGCGACGGCGAGGGCATCAGCTTCTACAGCAATCTCGCCACCCCGTACGCGCAGATCCACAACGAAGCACCCAAGGGTCCGGAATATCTGCTGGAAGTCGACAACCCGCTGGTGGTTCCCGCCGGCAAGAAGATCCGCGTGCTGACGACGGCCAACGACGTCATCCATTCCTTCTGGGTGGGCGCGCTCGGCTTCAAGCAGGATGCGATTCCCGGGTTCGTGCGCGACACCTGGTTCTACGCCAAGAATTCCGGCATCTATCGCGGCCAGTGCGTCGAACTCTGTGGCAAGGATCACGGCTTCATGCCGATCGTGATCCACGTCATGGAAGATGGCGACTACAAGCAGTGGGTCGCGGCCAAGAAGAAGGAGATCGAGGCTTCACGCATCGATCCGAACAAGACCTACACCCTGACGGAGCTCAAGGCGCAGGGCGAGAAGGTGTACCAGGGCAACTGTGCTGCCTGTCACCAGGCGAGCGGCATGGGCGTGCCGGGGGCCTTCCCGGCGCTCTCGGGTTCGAAGGTGGCCACCGGCCCGGTCGCCGACCAGATCAAGCTCGTGCTGAACGGCAAGCAGGGCACGGCAATGGCCTCGTTCAAGCAGCTCTCGGACATCGAGATCGCGGCCGTCGTGACCTACGAGCGCAACAGCTGGGCGAACCAGACGGGTGACGTCGTCCAGGCCGCCGACGTGAAGGCGCTGCGCGGCGGGACGGTGGCCTTGAAGTAGCGAAGCAGCAGGCAGCATTTCGAATCCGCGAGTGACATCTTTTCGCCCCAGGAGAACCTGATGGCAGCCGTACCCGGTAGCGTGCACGACCACAGCCACGATCACGATCACGCGCATCATCCGACCGGGATCATGCGCTGGGTGACGACGACCAACCACAAGGACATCGGCACCATGTACCTGTGGTTCAGCTTCGCCATGTTCTTCGTCGGTGGTCTGCTCGCCTTCGGCATTCGCGCCGAACTCTTCCAGCCGGGTCTGCAGTTCTGGCAGCCGGAGTTCTTCAATCAGCTCACCACGCTGCACGGCATCATCATGGTGTTCGGGGCGATCATGCCGGCGTTCGTGGGCTTCGCGAACTGGCAGGTGCCGCTCATGATCGGCGCGCCCGACATGGCGTTCGCGCGCATGAACAACTGGAGCTTCTGGCTGCTGCCGCCGGCCGCCATACTCCTCATCACCTCGTTCTTCGTTCCCGGTGGCGCGACCGCTGCTGGCTGGACGCTGTATGCGCCGCTCACCGTGCAGATGGGCCCGGGGATGGATCTCGCGATCTTCGCCATCCACATCATGGGCGTCTCCTCGATCATGGGGTCGATCAACATCATCACCACGATCCTGAACATGCGCGCCCCAGGCATGACGCTCATGAAGATGCCGCTCTTCTGCTGGACATGGCTGATCACGGCCTATCTCTTGATCGCGGTGATGCCGGTGCTCGCCGGTGCGGTGACGATGACGCTCACCGACCGCCACTTCGATACGCACTTCTTCAATGCGGCCGGCGGCGGCGATCCGGTGCTGTATCAGCACATCTTCTGGTTCTTCGGGCATCCCGAGGTGTACATCATGATCCTGCCGGCGTTCGGCATCGTCTCGGAGATCATCCCGACGTTCGCGCGGAAGCCCTTGTTCGGCTACTCGTCGATGGTGTATGCGACTTCCTCGATCGCGATCCTGTCCTTCATCGTGTGGGCGCATCACATGTTCACCGTCGGCATGCCGGCGGCCGGTCAGCTCTTCTTCATGTACGCCACTGCGCTGATCGCGGTGCCGACCGGGGTGAAGGTGTTCAACTGGCTTGCCACCATGTGGAAGGGGTCGATGACGTTCGAGACGCCGATGCTCTTCGCGATCGGCTTCATCTTCGTCTTCTCCATGGGCGGCTTCACCGGCCTCATCCTCTCCATCGCGCCGGTGGACATCCAGCTTCACGACACCTACTACGTCGTCGCGCACTTCCACTACGTGCTGGTGGCGGGCTCGCTCTTCGCCATCTTCGGCGGCACGTACTACTGGCTGCCGAAATGGACCGGCCACATGTACGACGAAAAGCTCGGCAAGCTGCACTTCTGGCTTTCCATCATCTTCTTCAACCTGACCTTCTTCGTCATGCACTTCCTCGGGCTCGCCGGCATGCCGCGACGCATCCCGGACTATTCGATCCAGTTCGCCGACTTCAACATGGTCGCCTCGATCGGCGCGTTCGGGTTCGGGCTCTCGCAGCTCATCTTCCTGCGGGTCGTCGTGAAGTGCATCCGCGGCGGCGCCAAGGCGCCGGCAAGCCCGTGGGAAGGGGCACACGGTCTCGAATGGACGGTGCCTTCGCCCGCGCCGTACCACACCTTCGAGACGCCGCCGGTGGTGAAGTAACTGAACGCCGGGATGCAATCGCGGGATGAGGGCAGACGCCGCGTTCGTACTGCGCTCATTCTCGTGTCGATAGCGCTCGTGTTCTTCATCAGCGTGATCGTGAGGCACTGGTCATGAGCGCTGTCGCCAGCGAGAACATCGTCACGCTGCGCAAGCTCGTCGTCGCGGCGGTGGCGATGTTCGGCTTCGGCTTCCTGCTGGTGCCGTTCTACAACAAGATCTGCGAGGTGGCCG
Organism: Betaproteobacteria bacterium; assembly: GCA_016791345.1. Classification (NCBI taxonomy): domain Bacteria; kingdom Pseudomonadati; phylum Pseudomonadota; class Betaproteobacteria; species Betaproteobacteria bacterium. The sequence goes on from JAEUMW010000310.1 coordinate 6,500, forward strand.
GTCTGAACCGGGTGGTTGAGCGCGACGAAGTGGTCAACACGCAGGTCGACACCTCGCGCTTCCTGACGATCGAGTTCGACGCGAACGCGCGCAACGACCTGCCGTGGAGGTTTGCGCCACTCGAGCGCAGCGTGCGCATTCATCCTGGCGCACTGACGCAGATCACCTACGAAGTGCGGAACGATGCGGCGGTGCCGGTGGTGCTGCAGGCGATACCCAGCTACGGGCCGCAATACGCGGCACAGTATTTCAGGAAGCTCGACTGCTTCTGCTTCAAGCAGCAGCGGCTCGCGCCCGGTGAAGTGCGACAGATGCCCGTGGTGTTCGTCATCGACCCGAAAGCGCCCGCCGATCTAGGCACGGTGACGTTGAGTTACACCTTCTTCGAGGTCGAAGGGACGACCGGGGGCAAGTCGGCAGCGGTGCCCGTCGGCGAACGCGGGTGAAGCCGGAGGACGGGCAGTCGCGGGAACCGCGAAAGGCGGGTCCGCTGGCGGCCGCGAAGGCGGTGTTCTGGGCGTTCTTCGGGGTGCGTCGGCGCGGCGATCACGCGCAGGACATGGTGAGCCTCACCCCGCTGCAGGTGATCGTCACCGGGATCATCGCCGGGGTGCTGTTCGTGTTGAGTTTGGTGCTGCTCGTCGGCTGGATCACCCGATAGGTGCAGAAGAGAATTCGTAACGGAGGAAACAAGGGGATGGTCACTGACGCCAGCAAATACTTCGTGCCCGAGCCTTCGCACTGGCCGATCTTCGGTTCCATCGCGCTCCTGCTCATGGCATTCGGCGCAACGCTGTGGATCAACCACGAGGCCGTGGTCGGGCCGTGGGTCCTCGCTGCAGGTGCGGCCGTCCTCATCTACATGCTTTTCGGCTGGTTCGGCACGGTCATCCGGGAAAACCAGCGCGGCCTCTACAACAAGCACGTCGACACGTCCTTCCGCTGGAGCATGAGCTGGTTCATCTTCTCGGAAGTGATGTTCTTCGCGGCCTTCTTCGGCGCGCTCTTCTACATGCGCGTGCTGTCGGTGCCCTGGCTCGGCGACTTCGACAACAAGCTGCTCTGGCCCGATTTCGCCCCGACCTGGCCGGTTGCAGGCCCCGGTCTGGAGGAAAACTTCACGCCGATGGCGGCCGCCGGCATCCCGGCGCTCAATACCCTGCTGCTGCTGAGCTCGGCCGTGACCGTGACGTGGGCGCACTGGGGGCTCAAGAAGAACAACCGCGGCCAACTTACGCTCGGCCTGGCGCTCACCATCATTCTCGGCATCACGTTCCTCTTCTTCCAGGCTTACGAGTACGGTCACGCCTACTCGGAGCTGAATCTCAAGCTCTCGACCGGTGCCTACGGCTCGACCTTCTTCATGTTGACGGGATTCCACGGACTGCACGTGACGCTCGGGACAATCATGCTCATCGTGATCTTCTTCCGCGTGCTGGCAGGCCACTTCACGCCGGAGCGCCACTTTGCCTTCGAGGCCGTGTCGTGGTACTGGCACTTCGTCGACTACGTGTGGATCCTGCTTTTCATCTTCGTATACTGGCTCGTCTGAAGCCGCTTCCGAATAACAGGAGGAGGATCCCCTCGCGAGGGGGAGGACAGAAACGCCGCACCGATTTCCGAGGTGCGGCGTTTTTTTTGTGGGCGCTGATCCTGCCCCGAAACCGGCTCAGAGCCCCGTTTTCGGAATGAAGCCGAAGTAGTAGCCCGCCATCAGCAGGACAAAGAGCGCGACGGATAACGCGACCCGCCAGGTGAGCGCCTTGACCGTGCGCTCCGAAGTGCCCTGGTCCTTGATGAGGT
>JAEUMW010000311.1 GCA_016791345.1 Betaproteobacteria bacterium
GCAGGGTTTTGGGGCAGTCTGGGCACACCATTCGCGGCTCTTCTATTGCCTGCTGCTGGCCGTGGGCATCTTCGTCTCGATGCAGCGCGAGCAGCGACGCGGCGGGCAGGCGCTTCCCCCGGGCCTCGCTCGACGGGCCGGTCGAATCCTTGCCGTCTGGACGTTCTTTGCGCTGATTCGCATCTGGGATCACTTCCCCGAAGTGTCGTTTGCCACCAGAACGCAGTTCTTCTTCGGTCTTTTGGGCCTCGCCTGAATGCACTCTAGGATGGTACCGCCATGTCCATCGACCTCACCGTTGGCAACCTGATCGAGCCCGTCACGGGCCGCCGCTGGGATCGCTCCGAGATCGGCCGTCAGGTTGCCCGTCGGATCGCCCGGCTGGGTCAGCGGGGGGTCATTCGGGGCGATCGTGTCTTTCTCCCGTTCGGCAATCGACTGGAGTTCTTCGCAGAACTGCTCGCCGTCTGGCGCATCGGCGCCTGTGCGGTGCCGATCGACGGTCGCCTCACGCCGTTCGAGATCCAGACGCTGATCAGCGCCACCCGTCCAAAACTGGCGATCCTGGACGACGATACGGATTCGAGTGTTGCCAGCACGTTTGCCGCGGCAGGGGTTGCCGCTGTCCTCACTGCGGAAACCGGGCCACAGGAAGCCGACTCCCGGCGCAGCCGCCTCGACGACGACGCGCTTATCCTGTTCACCTCTGGGTCCACCGGAAATCCCAAAGGCGTGGTCCACACTCACCGGTCGCTGCGCGCTCGCTGGCTTGCACTGCGCGACCACCTCGGAATCGCGCCATTTCAGCGCACGCTCTGCCTGCTGCCGACGCACTTTGGTCACGGTTTGATCTGCAATGCGCTCTTCCCGTGGCTTGCCGGCCAGGATCTCTATGTGACACCGCCCTTCCGTCCCGACCTTCTCATGCAACTCGGAACGCTGATCGACGATCACGACGTGACCTTCCTGTCGTCGGTACCTGCGGTCTGGCGTCTCGCCCTGAAGCTCGCACGCCCACCGCAAATGGGGAGCCTGCGGCGCGTGCACTGCGGCTCCGCACCGCTTTCGGCAGACGCCTGGGAAGGCATCCGCGCATGGACGGGCGCGCAACAGGTCTGCAATGCCTACGGCATCACGGAAACCGGCAGCTGGGTAGCGGGTCTCGCCGATGCCAGCGAGCCCGCTGCCGACGGGCTTATCGGCGAGGGCTGGGGCACCGTGCTGCGCGTACTCCGTACCGCGGAGACGGCGCGGCTGTACGACCGCGAACTGCTGTGTGCTGCTGGCGAGTCCGGCCACGTCTGGCTCAACACTGCGGCGCTCATGAAGGGCTACTTTCTCCACGACGACCTGACCGAGCGGGTCGTCGTCGACGGCTGGTTCCTGACGGGAGACATCGGCGTGCTCGACGAGCGCGGTCGCCTGAGCCTTCGCGGACGCGAACGCGACGAGATCAACCGGGGCGGCATGAAGATCTATCCGGCAGACATCGACGCAGTCATCGAGCAATTCGAGCACACCACGGACGTGTGCGCATTCGCCGTCGAGGATCCGGTGTATGGACAGTCGGTCGGCCTGGCCGTTGCGCTGGACAGCCCGGGCGACGACACGGTGCTCTCACTGTATCGCTGGATGCGGGCGCACCTCGCCGAAACCAAGATGCCGGGACACTGGTGGATCGTCGATGCCATCCCGCGAACGTCGCGCGGAAAAGTCAATCGCGAGATGGTCAGAGCCGCCTGCACCGACCGCCCCGCACTCGACCTGCCGCGCATCATCGCCGAAGAGGGTGCGGCGTGAGCGATGCTCGAGAGCAGCGTCGCGGCCATCTCCTGCGCTTCCTGCGCACCATCCAGAAACCGCACCGTTCCGTCGATCGCCTTGGCGACACTGAGGGTCTGCTGTCAGTGGGGCTCATCGACTCGCTCGCCATTCTGCAGATCGTGCTCTACCTGGAAGAGACCTACGCTCTCGACTTCGCGACTGCGGGCGTCGATCCCGAGCATTTCACGAGCATCGGCAGCATCCTCGATCTGATAGAACGCGCGGCTGCATAGCGGCACTCTCAATGTGCGCCGGCCGCGAGCTTGAGGCCGACGATGCCGACGATGATCAGGGCGAGGAAGACAAAGCGCGCGAGCGTTGCCGGTTCACCGAACAGCAGCATACCCAGAATCGCCACCCCCGCGGCGCCGATGCCGGTCCATATGGCGTAGCCGGTGCCGACGGGAATCGTCCTCACCGCCAGCGCGAGCAGGTAGAAGGAGAGCCAGGCCACGGCGATGGTGGCAACCGTCGGCCACAGGCGGGTGAAGCCTTCCGTGTACTTGAGACCGATCGCCCAGACGATCTCCAGGATACCGGCAAGAAAGAGATAGACCCAGGGCATGTCGACTCCGTCGCGAGCGAAATTGGGGATTCTGCGCACGGACCCGGGAAGGACTCAAGCCTGCCTTCCCGCGTGTGCCATCGATTCCGGGAAACGGTATATTGCAGAGGCCGACCAGCGCGCTCCAGGAGAAGACACATGAGATGGGAATCCGGCCGTCGCAGCGACAACATCGAGGACATCCGCGGCAGCGGTGGCGGATTCGGCGGCCGCGGTGTCAAGATCGGCGGTCTGGGCATGGTCGTCATGTTCATCGTCGCGCTTTTTCTCGGCGTCGATCCGTTTGCGCTCATGAGCACCGTCGAAAACGTCGGCGGCCCGCCGGCGGCACCCTCCAATCAGGCGAGCCGGCCCACGCCCGGGCCGGGATCGACGACCACGCAGCCTCAGGACGAGCAGGCGCAGTTCGTCTCCGTAGTCCTCGCCGACACCGAAGACACGTGGGGCCAGATCTTCGCCGCGGGCGGCAAGCGTTACCGCGCGCCGAAGCTCGTCATGTTCTCCGGCATGGTGCAGTCCGCATGCGGCATGACCTCCGCGGCCGCTGGGCCGTTCTACTGCCCCGCCGACCAGAAGGTCTACATCGACCTCGACTTCTTCCGCGAGCTCGATCGCCGCTTCGGCGCCCCCGGCGATTTCGCGCGTGCTTACGTGATCGCCCACGAAGTCGGGCATCACGTGCAGAACCTGCTCGGCGTGGCCGGCCAGGTACAGAACCTCCAGGCGCGGGCATCGGAACGGCAGTCCAACGCGCTGTCGGTTCGGATGGAGTTGCAGGCCGACTGTCTCGCCGGCGTCTGGGGCCATCACGCCAACAAGCAGCGTCAGCTGCTCGAACCGGGCGATGCGGAAGAGGGGCTGCGGGCGGCAGCCGCCATCGGCGACGACACCATCCAGAGCCGCTCGACCGGCTACGTCCGACCCGAATCGTGGACGCACGGCTCCTCCGACATGCGCGTGCGCTGGTTCAAGCGCGGACTCGAAAGCGGCCGCATCGAGCAGTGCGACACGTTCCAGGCAGCGCAGCTCTGAGGCGAACGCGCTAGGCGTTCTTGCCGCGTTGCCGCGCATTCATCCACGCGGCAGCGGCCAGGCCCGCGATGAAACCGCCGATGTGTGCGCCGTGCGCGACGCCGCCACCGCCCGGAGCGATGAGGAACGGCAGCACGTTGTCCCACAGCAGGTAGATCGCCAGCACGAACCGCGCGTTGAGCATGACGGTGCCGACGTAGATCGGGAACAGAAACAGGAACACGCGCACCGAATGGTGCGGGAACCACAGGAAGTAGAAGCCGAGCACGCCCGAGATCGCGCCCGAGGCACCGACCAGCGGAATCGGCGAGCCCAGGTTGAAGAGCGCGTGGAAGAGGGTCGCCGCCATGCCGGTCACGAGGTACCAGAAGAGAAAGGCGACCGGCCCCAGCCGGTGCTCGACGTTGTCGCCGTAGATCCACAGGTAGAGCATGTTCCCGGCAAGGTGCATGAATCCGCCGTGCAGAAAGATCGAGCTCACGAGCGTCGCGAGGCTCGGGTCGGCGGGCCGGAAGCCCCACTTGAAGACGGTCAGATCGTAGGCGGAAATGCTGTCGATGACCTGCTGCGGAGACACATTGCGCGGTACCGACTGCATGACGAGCCGCAGATATTCCTGGAATGCCGGGTCGGCGTGATTCGCGGGCTGCGTGCCGAGCGGCACCGTCACCAGCAGATACACGGCGACGTTGACGACGATGAGCGCAATGGTGACGAACGGCTTGCCCGGCGGGCTCGGATAATCGCTGATCGGGATCACGTGCTGATGGCTCCGGACAGTGGTGGTGACGCCGGCCGATGCTATGCGATGGCCCCCGCATCAACAAGGCGCGCAGGCGCTAAACTTTCGCGAAACACCTTGCCAGAGAGGGAGTCTGCCCGATGAAGCCGAGCCTCCAGCCGGGAATCACGCATTCGTTCACGTTTCGCGTTCCCCGTTCCAAGACGGTCGCCGCGCTCTATCCCGAGGCGTCCGAGTTCCAGGCCATGCCGGCGGTGTTCGCCACCGGCTTTCTGGTCGGATTCGTCGAATGGGTGTGCATCCAGGCGGTGAATCCGCACCTCGACTGGCCGGCCGAGATGACGCTCGGCACCCACGTGGACTTAAGCCACAGCGCACCGACGCCACCCGGCATGGAGGTCACCGCGCACGTCCGGCTCACGCAGGTGGAAGGCCGAAAGCTGGTGTTCGACGTCGACGTCCGCGACGACGCGGAGGTCATCGCCAGCGGAAGGCACGAACGTTTCGTGATCGAGGCCGGCAAGTTCACCGCGAAGGTGGCGCGCAAAGCGGAACAGGCGCTCGCCCACCAGCCTGCCGCCGATCCACCCTGAACTGACCGGGACGTGCTCAGGCCGATGCGGGCGGGGGCTCGGAAGCCGGGAAGTCGAGTTCCAAGCGTGCGCCGCTCGGGTCGTGGCAGAAGAGCTGCCACTGGCCCGAGACCGGCTGGCGTCGCAGCGTATACCCGATGTGGCGCGCCTTCAGCGTGGCAATCGTGTCTGCGAGATCCGTCGCGGTAAGGGCGACGTGATCGATGATGGATGGCCCGTCCGGGACCCCTCGCCCGGCCACGAGGTGCAGCACCGGCAGTCCATCGCAGTAGAGCCACGCACCGGGGAACGCGAAAGGCGGCCGCGCACCGGGTTCGAGCCCGAGAATGCTGCGGTAGAACTCGACGGAAGCGTCGAGATCGTCGGTCAGCACCGTGAAGTGATTCAGTCCCTGGATGGCCATCGGCTCCCCTCCTCCTGGTGTCGGTCCGGTCGCGCGGCGCCCTGCGCTTCGAGGCACTGCGCGAGCCCCTGGGCGACCGCGCGGCCGATGCCTTGTTGTACGTCGCTGCGCGCAAGCAGCGCTTCCTCGTCGCGGTTCACGATGACCCCCGCCTCCAGCAGCAAGGCCGGCTGCGTCGCGGTACGCAGCACGACGAGCTCGTCGAAGTAATACACACCATTGACAGCGTCGGCAAGCGGACGATGTTCGCCGGCGATCGGCTCCGCATGATGCAGGGAAGGCACGAAGCCCGCGCCACGCAGTGCGGTGCCGATGGCCACGGCGCACGCCAGACTGCGCGCCGGATCGGGGTTGCGTCGCGAGACGAAGAGCGAGAACCCGCTCGCGTGTTCGCTGTAGCGCCGATCCTCGCCGCGGAAGGTCCAGGTTTCGAGGTAATGCGGCTGCACCGAATCGTGATGCACCGACAGCAGCAAGTCCGCGCCGCGCGCCTCTACAGTGCGCGCCTCGAGACCCGACGCCGCCCCGTCGAGATTGATCATGTGCACGTCGAAATGCCGCTCATCGAGACTGCGCCCGATCTGCACGGCGAGGTCGCGATTGAAGTGGAACTCGCCGCGACCGCGCGCGCTCACCGCGCCGGGATTCGCACTGGAGTGCCCGATGTCGAGTGCGATGGTGGGTGCAGCCAGCACCGTGGCAGCCGGCAGCCACAGCGCCACGAACAAGGCCCGAGCGAGGGCAGCCATGAGCAGTGGCAGGCGATGCAGCGGCAATGCGATGGCTGCGCCGCAATGCCGGCACCGAAGCCGGGACGGCTAGCGCGACAGCGGCATCGGCCGCCGCTCCTGCAGCGCGAGCCAGCCGCGGATGATGCGATAGAGCACCCAGAGCCCCGCACCCGCCACGATGACTAGGGCAAACGGGATGCCGATGATCGTGATGCCGAGCAGAAACGCGACCGCCACCCACAGGAGCGCGAACCAGAAGGTCCGGATCTGCCAGCTGAAATGCGAGGCGAGATAGGTGCCGGTGACGTCGCTGCGCTTCGCGTAGTTGAGAATGACGGCGATGATCGACGGCCAGCCCGTCAGAAACGCGCCAACGATGGTTGCCGCCCCGATGATCCCGGTCACTACACTGAAGGCATGGAGAGCGTAGATCACGTTGGTCAGCGTCACCATGCCCGACGGGGCGAGCGGCTCAGCGGGGAGTGCTTCGATGTCTGCCATGTCTTCCTCGCGCAGGAGTCGGCTTCGAACCGGGCCAGTATACGGGGCGCTGCGCGATCGACCTATGGTTGCGCTCGCACCTCGCTGCGCTGGCTCTCCGGGGGATGGCTGCGTGGCCGCAGCGGCCCGACGGTCGCCGGCAACTGGTCGACGATGACCTGCGCCAGGGCCTGCAGTGCCTGCACGCGCGGAAAGGCGCGTCGGTAGACGAGCCGCACGGTGCGGTGAGCATGCGGAATGCGCAGCGGCCGCGCCAGCATGCCCCGTTCCGCGAGCCAGGGTTTGCGGATCGCCAGTGCCGGCACCAGCGTCGTCCCGAATCCGGCGCTCACCAGATGCAACAGTGTTTCGAGGCTCGCGGCGCGCAGATCGCTCGATTCGGGAGAGCGCGGCAGCGCGTCGCTTCCGCACAGGCTGCGCGCCTGATCGGCCAGGCAGTGCCCGTCGGCCAGCAGGAGCAGATCGTCGCGCACCAGATCGTGCGCGGAGATCTCCGCCAGCCCGGCGAGCGGGTGGTCCGGCGGATAGGCCACCCAGAACGGCTCGTCGAACAACGGGATCGAATCGAGATCGCCATCGTCCACCGGCGTCGCCAGCAGGGCGGCGTCGAGCGCGTGCTCGCGCAGCCGCGCCAGCAACGCCGTCGTCATCTCCTCCGACAGCACGAGACGCAGCCCCCGATGGCGCTCGCCGAGCGGGCGCAGCACGAGCGGCATGAGGTACGGACTCAAGGTGGGAATCACGCCCAGCCGCAGCGGTCCGGCCATGGGATCGCGGTGCGCTTGCGCAACTTCCAGGATCGCCTCCGCCTGCTCGACGGCAAGACGCGCGTGGCGCAGGATCGCTTGCCCCGCGGGCGTGGTCACGACCGACTTGTTGGTCCGCTCGAAAAGGATCACACCGAGATAGTCTTCGAGCTTCTTGAGCTGCCCGCTCAGGGTCGGCTGACTGACGAAGCACGCTTCGGCGGCACGCCCGAAGTGACGGTGCTCCGCGACGGCGATCAGATACTTCAGGTCTCTCAGGTTCAATTGGGATCTCGGAGTACATCGGCGCAACCGATCGGAATGATTGTAGCAATCGATTTCCCTAATCGCACCCTCGCGCCTAATCTCCCATCATCTACGCCTTCTCGAACCCGTCCGGGTACAACCCAATCAACCAGAGAGGAGACCAATGTCCGAATCAGGGACCCTAACGATCATTCCCGCCGGCGCGCTTGTCGTCGGCCTTGCCGATGCCCTTACCGCCGGTGCGCGCGGGCCGCTGTTGCAGGAAGGCTAGTTCCCACGCGAAACACGTCGCGGAGCATCACACAACACCATCTCGGAGAGAAACATGGGAAGCATTGACGATAAAACCGAACAGAGCGCAGGCGGGTGCCCGCACATCGCCGGCGTCGGCAGGACGAACCGCGACTGGTGGCCGAACCGGCTACGGCTTGATTTGCTGCACCAGCATTCTTCGAAGTCCGATCCGATGGGCAAGGACTTCGACTACGCGAAGGCTTTCAGCAGCCTCGACTACAAGGCGCTGAAGAAGGACTTGGTCGCGCTGATGACCGACTCGCAGGAGTGGTGGCCGGCGGATTTCGGCCACTACGGACCGCAGTTCATCCGCATGACCTGGCACGCCGCCGGCACCTACCGCATCACCGACGGCCGCGGCGGCGGTGGTCGCGGCCAGCAGCGCTTCGCGCCACTGAACAGCTGGCCAGACAACGTCAACATCGACAAGTCGCGCCGCCTGCTGTGGCCGATCAAGCAGAAGTACGGCAACAAGATTTCCTGGGCCGACCTGTTGATCCTCGCCGGCAACGTCGCGCTGGAGTCGATGGGCTTCAGGACCTTTGGCTTCGGGGGCGGCCGTGCGGACGTCTGGGAGTCCGACGAGGACGTCAACTGGGGTGCCGAAATCGCGTGGCTGGGCGTCGACAAGCGCTTCCACGGTGATCGCGATCTCGATCAGCCGTTCGGCGCCACCCACATGGGCCTGATCTACGTGAATCCGGAAGGCCCGAATGCGAGCGGCGATTACATGGCCGCCGCCAAGGACATCCGCGCCACCTTCGGCCGCATGGCGATGAACGACGAGGAAACCGTTGCGCTGATCGCCGGCGGGCACACCTTCGGCAAGGCCCATGGCGCCGCCGCCGAGTCGCACAAGGGCCCGGATCCGGAAGGCGCGCCGCTGGAAGCGCAGGGTCTGGGCTGGACGAGCGACTACGGCACGGGCTGCGGTGCCGACACGATCTCGAGCGGCATCGAGGTGACCTGGACCAAGACGCCGGCGCTGTGGAGCAACAACTTCTTCGAGAACCTGTTCAAGTTCGAATGGGAGGCGACCAAGTCGCCGGCCGGCGCCAAGATGTGGGTGGCCAAGGACGCGCCGGAGATCATTCCGGATGCACACATCCCCGGCAAATTCCATAAGCCGACGATGCTGACCACCGATCTGACGATGCGCTTCGATCCGGAATTCGGGAAGATCTCGCGCAGGTTCCTCGAAGACCCGCAGGAGTTCGCCGATGCCTTCGCGCGCGCCTGGTTCAAGCTGACGCACCGCGACATGGGTCCGCGCGCCCGCTACCTGGGACCGGAGGTGCCAGCCGAAGAACTCATCTGGCAAGACCCCATCCCGGCTGTCGACCACAAGCTGATCGATGAGCAGGACATCGCCGCGCTCAAGAGCAAGGTGCTGGCTTCGGGGCTGTCGGTGTCACAGCTCGTCTCGACCGCCTGGGCGTCGGCGTCCACCTTCCGCGGCTCCGACAAGCGCGGTGGCGCGAACGGCGCGCGCATCCGCCTCGCGCCACAGAAGGACTGGGAGGTCAACCAGCCGGCGGAGCTGGCGACGGTGCTGCAGAAGCTCGAAGCGATCCAGAAGGAGTTCAACGCTTCGCAGTCCGGCGAGAAGAAAGTCTCCCTCGCCGACCTGATCGTGCTTGCGGGCTGCGCGGGCGTCGAGCAGGCCGCGAAGAACGCCGGCGTGGAGGTAAAGGTGCCCTTCGTGCCCGGTCGCATGGACGCCAGGGAGGACCAGACGGACGTCGAGTCCTTCGCGGTGCTCGAGCCGGTCGCCGACGGCTTCCGCAACTATGTCAAGGGCAGGATCGGCATCGGCGCGGAGCACCTGCTGATCGACCGGGCGCAGCTCCTCACGTTGACGGCGCCGGAGATGACGGTCCTCATCGGCGGCATGCGCGTGCTGGGCACCAACGTCGGCGGCTCCCAGTACGGGGTCTTCACCGCGAAGCAGGAAACGCTCTCCAATGACTTCTTCGTAAACCTGCTCGACATGGGCACGGAGTGGAAACCGGTCGGCGGGGCCGAGGGCGCGTACGAGGGGCGCGACCGCAAGACCGGCAAGGTCAAGTGGACCGGCACGCGGGTCGATCTCGTCTTCGGCTCGAACTCGGAGCTCCGGGCCGTCGCGGAGGTCTATGCGTCGACGGACTCGAAGGAGAAGTTCGTGACGGACTTCGTCGCCGCGTGGAACAAGGTGATGAACGCGGACCGTTTCGACTTGGCGTAATCGCCGCGAGCGCTCCCGCTCGCGCAAGGCGCCGGTTCCCGTTTGGGGACCGGCGCCTTTTTTGATGATCCGATCGACGGCGGTCGGAGGGCACCGATATCGCCGGCTTGCGGCCGATGCCCCCGCGCGGTGCATTGCGGGCCCACGCGCAGTAGACCACCAGGAGGGTAGAGGCTACGATGGAGTATCGCGGCCCGACGGTACTCCACGAACATGGCTGCCCCACCCCTGACACTGCCCCTTTTCGAAGGTCTCTCCGCGACGGAGCTTCGCGAACTGCTGGAATACGCAGCGCACCGCAGCGTACCCCGGAATACGATCATCGTCGCCGAAGGCGATGAAACGGACGCGGTGTTCTTCGTTCTCGCCGGACGGGTCAAGATCTTCCTGAGCGACGCCGATGGCAAGGAAATCATCATCAATATCCAGGGCCCCGGCGAGTACTTCGGCGAGATGTCCCTCGAACCCGGCGGACGTTCGGCGTCGGTGATGACGCTGGAACCTTCCCGCATCGCCGCGCTGAAGATGACGGACTTTCGTGCGTTCCTGCTCCGGCATGCCGAGTTCCAGCAGGAACTCGTGCGCAAGCTGATTCGCCGCGTTCGCGCCCTCACCCGGCACGTTCACGATCTGGCGCTGCTCGACGTCTATGGCCGTGTCGCGCGCGCGCTCGAAGGCCTCGCGCTCGAGGACAATGGCCGCCAGATCGTGCCGCAGGTCCTCTCGCAGCAGGCCATTGCGAATCTCGTCGGCGCCTCGCGGGAGATGGTCTCGCGCATCCTCAAGGAGCTGCGCGCCGGCGGCTACATCGGCCTGGAGGCGCGGCGCATCGTCATCCTGCGCAAGCTTCCCGCGGCCTGGTAGACGACTCCGCGACAGAAGCCCCATGCCTGACGCGCACACCGAACTCCTGCAGCAAATGGCGATATTCGGCGGCATCCGCACCGATATCCTCCTCTTTCTGCTGGAGAGGGCGAATGTGGTTCGCGTTGACGCGGACGCGTACTTCTTCCGCGAGGGGGACTTCGCGCAGTCCATGTTCGTGCTGGAGACCGGGCGCGCTGCAGTACTCAAGCTCTGGCGTGGCGAGCAGCACCCGCTGCGCACCATCGAAGCCGGCGACTGCTTCGGCGAGATGGCGCTGATGGACATGAAATCGCGTAGTGCCTCTGTCCTTGCGATCGAGGCATGCGCGGCCATCGAGCTTTCCGCGGGTTGTCTTTTCGAACTCTACGAACGGGACCTGGAGCAGTTCGCGCTGATTCAGATGAACATGGGACGCGAGGTAAGCCGCCGGCTGCGCGAAACCGACGACCGCCTCTTCGCGTCGACGATGGGCTCGCCCTGCGTGGACGCGAGCCATCTGCTGCGCGCGATCTGACCTCGACCGCGTTGCGCCCCAGCGGCTGACCGTCCCCGCCCAAAACCGCACCACCCGGGCGAGGGGCGCGGCAAACGGTCAACAACCGCCTTCGCCGCCCCTCCGCCGCGGCGTGAAAATCTCACAGATTCCCTGCGTACCGCTTCGCAGCGCCGCAGAGCGCCGCTGCGTAGAGTGACCTCCATCACACCGCGCATCTCGAAGCCCCGCGATATAGGTGTGGGATATCCGGGGCAGGCAGGTCCACTTTGATGGAGGTCCAACATGTCTGCGAATCAAACCACTCGGGCATTCCCAATCGTTCTCGCCGTCACCGGCGCGCTTCTCGGCACGGCACCCGTGCAGGCGGCCGATCCGGTCGAGCACGCGCCGCCCGTCATGAACCAGGCAAGCGTGTACGAGTCGACGCTCAAGTTCTATCTGCACCCTGCCCGTCTCGAACTCGGCAGCGAACCCCGGCGCGAGCGGACGGATCACCCTGCCGTCATCGTCGCGCGCCGGGCGTCCACCGGTTCGGCGAACGTGGAACAGATCGGGATCGATCCGACCGCCCAGATGACCCGTCATCCCGCGACACTCGCGAAGGCGAGCCAGCTGCCTGTCATTCAAACGACGCAGGTCAGCCCCCAGACCGCCGGCAAGTGACGCACGCCGACACCCTGGGCGCCTCGCCCGGGGTGTCTTCGTTCCCACGCCGGCGCATTCCGGGACTATATTGTTGGGAGAGTCGGCAGTCCGCGTATCGCGGTGCTTTTCGGGGCACCTCGCCAAGGAGGACGGACATGGGACCACGCGAGTTCGAGCAAGAGCTGGAAAAGCGGGTCAAGGAGCGCACTGCCGATCTCGCGCGCAACCACGAATCTCTGACCCGTCAGCTCGCCGAACTCGAGGGCATCGACGCCGAGCTCAAGGACGCCCGCGCGCGTTTACAGCACGTCCTCGCCGTCACCCCGGCGATCATCTATACCAACCAGGCATCGGGGGACTTTGCGTGCACATTCGTGAGCGACAGCCTGCTCCCGATCATGGGCTACGCGCCGCAGGAAATGCTGGACGACCCCGATTTCTGGACCACCCACCTCCACCCGCAGGATGCGCGGCACGTGCTCGCCGACGTGTTCCGCCTCATCGGCCAAAGCGGCGGCACGGTGGAATACCGCTTCCGCCACCGTGACGGCCACTATCGCTGGTTTCAGGACACCTTCAAGGTCATCCCCGACGCTGCAGGACATCCTTATGAGATCGTCGGCTCCTGGGCGGATATCACCCAGCGCAAACTGGCAGAGGCCATTCAAGTGCTCTACCAAGCGAGCCTGCAGATCCAGGAGCCGTTGGGACTCAAGAAGTGGTTCGACGACTTCCTGCGCAAGGGCCGCGAGGTGCTGCACGTGGATCGCCTCAGCATTCTGCTTGCCGATCAGGACGGCCAGTGGCTGCGCGCGGTGGCGAGCACCGAGACCGATCAACCGCTGGATGCAATTCGCGTCCCGATCGCCACGGAAGGTGGAGGACTGGCGCGAGCCTACCTCACCCGTGAGGCGATCATCTGGGATGGCCAGGCGCCGCCTCCGGAGGAGTACCAACTCAGGCCACCCTATGACCAGATCGATGCATTCCGGTGTCGGATGTTTGCCATCATGCCCTTGGTCGTTCAGGGCCAGGCGATCGGCGTCCTGGGGGCGGGCTGGAAGTACCCGCGACGCGCTTTCGAACCCGCCACGCTGGAGCCGCTGCACCTGCTTGCAACGCAGGCCGCTCTCGCTCTCGAACATGCCCGGCTGTATGCAGCGGCGCAGCCGGTGCTGCGGCGCTCGCTGGAACTCACGGAAGTCTATCCGGCCTTCGCGGAGGCGGTGAAGGCGCTCCTCGGCTATGACCGCATAGGCGTGGTGGTGCCGGAAGGCGAGCGACTCGTCATGGCCCTATCGGTGGCTGAGCCACCGCTCGCCTCGTGGCAAGGCGAATCGTGGCCCAACACCGAGGGCACGGCCGTCGACTGGGTGATGACCCACAAGGACCCGCGGCTCGTTCGGGATCTGGCGAAAGAACAGACATTCTCCGACGACATCTTCATGGTGCAGGAGGGCATTCGGGCGACCCTCATGCTGCCGTTGATGGCAAGCGAAAAGGCAGTCGGCGTCTTTTTTTTGGACAGTTTGACACCCGGCGCCTACACCGAGCGGGACTTGGAGCTGGTGGACCCCGTCGCCCAGCAGCTCGCGCTCGCCATCCAGAACGCACAGCTTTTCCGCGAGATCGAGGAGAAAGGACGGCAGATCGAGATCGCGAGCCATCACAAGTCACAGTTCCTCGCCAACATGAGCCACGAGCTTCGTACGCCCCTGAACGCGATTCTCGGGTATACCGCCCTCATCCTCGACAACATCTACGGCGATGTCCCGGAGAAGATCCGCGATGTCCTGCAGCGCCTGGAGAAAAGCGGGCATCACCTGCTCGGGCTCATCAACGACGTGCTCGACATATCCAAGATCGAGGCGGGCCTGCTGACACTCAGCATCGCCGACTACTGCATCGACGAAGTCGTGCAGATCGCGGTCGCCGAAGTGGAGTCCCTTGCGGCGGAGAAGCAGCTCACCCTCGAAGTAGCCGTACCGGGTGGCCTGCCGCGCGGGCGCGGCGATGCCAGGCGGATCACCCAGGTGTTGCTCAATCTCATCGGCAACGCGATCAAGTTCACGGAGACGGGCAAGGTCCGCGTCGAAGTCGGCGCCCTGGACGGCGCGTTCCGGATCTCGGTCGCGGACACCGGACCGGGAATCGCTCAGGGCGACCAGGAGAAAATCTTCGAGGAGTTCCACCAGGCGGACAGTTCCAGCACGCGCGAGAAGGGCGGCACCGGTCTGGGGCTGTCCATCGCCCGCCGCATCATCGAGCTGCACCGTGGACGCATCTGGGTGGAATCGAAGCTCGACGAGGGCTCGACGTTCTGGGTCACGCTGCCGCTACTCGCCGAACCGCAGGAGGCCAGCACATGAGCAAGCGGATCTTGGTGATCGAGGATCAGGAGGACAACCGCCGCATCCTTCGCGATCTGCTGTCGAGCGTCGGCTATGAACTCATCGAGGCCGTCACCGGACCGGAGGGTGTCGCAATGGCGGAAAGCCATCGTCCCGACCTGATCCTGATGGATATCCAACTGCCCGGTCTGGACGGCTACGAAGCCACTCGTCGCATCAAGGCCAACCCGGAACTGCGCGCGATCCCGATCATCGCGGTCACCTCGTTCGCGTTGAGCGGCGACGACGTCAAGGCCTTCGACGCGGGCTGCGACGGGTACGTCACAAAACCGTACAATCCGCGCCATCTGCTCGCCAAGGTGCGGCAGCACCTTCCTCTCGCGGGCATGTAAGGCAATCGTGCGCAGCCCTGCGCGCATCCTCGTCGCGGATGACAATCCCGATAATCGGGATATCTTCCGGGCCCGGCTTGCTGCCCACGGCTACGAGATCCTCACGGCACGCGATGGCGCAGAAGCGCTGGTGATCGCGCACGCGGCGCAGCCCGATCTGCTGTTGCTGGATGTCATGATGCCGAACCTGGATGGCATCGAAGTGTGCCGTCGCCTCAAGGGAGATGCTGCCCTCTCCTTCATGCCGATCATCATGGTCACGGCGAGAACCGGCTCGCAAGATGTCATCACGGGTCTCGATGCGGGTGCCGACGAGTACCTCACCAAGCCCGTGGACCAAGCGGCGCTGGTCGCGCGGGTTAGATCAATGCTGCGCATCAAGCTGCTCCAGGATCGGGTGCGGGCGCAGGCAGGCCAGCTGGAAGCTCAGGCCACGCAACTCGCGCAATGGAATCATGATCTCGAAGCCCGGGTAGCCGAGCAGGTGCAACAGCTGACACGACTGTCGCGCCTCAGACGGTTCGTCGCACCCCAGCTTGCAGACCTCATCGTTTCCGGCGATGCCGCGGATCCGCTCGTCAGTCATCGCCGTGAGGTAACCGTCGTTTTCCTGGATCTGCGCGGCTTCACCACGTTCGCCGAGACCGCGGAGCCCGAGGAGGTGATGGGCGTGCTGCGTGACTACCACGCCGCGATGGGACGCCTCGTGCAGGCGCACGAGGGGACGCTGGAACGCTTCACTGGCGACGGGCTGATGATCTTCTTCAACGATCCGGTAGAGGTCGCGAACCCCGCAGAACGTGCGGTCCGGATGGCGCTCGACATGCGCGACGCCGTAACCGCACTGCGCAGCCACTGGCGCCGCCGCGGCATCGAACTGGGGTTGGGCATCGGCATCGCCGAGGGCTACGCTACGATCGGCGCCATCGGCTTTGGGGAACGGATGGATTACGGCGCCATCGGCACCGTCACCAATCTTGCTGCGCGCCTCTGCGCCGAGGCGCAGAGCGGTCAGATCCTGGTTTCGTCGAGGGTGCTCGGCGACATCGGGGAACTGGTCGATGCCGAACCCGTGGGCGACCTCGCACTCAAGGGTTTTGCGAGAGCGCTGCCGGCATTTGCGATCACAGGTCTATCTCGCAACCGGCCATGACAGCGACAGGCCGCCACATTCAGCGCGCCCCCTCACTGCCGCGGGCCCGCCACTGGCGCGGCGCCGACTTTGGTAGCGACCGGCTCGGGGTCCAAGGGTTTGCGGACGGGCACGTGGGGGGACGCAAGCAAGCGCGCGAATGCCCTCAGATCACGCCGAAGCGGACGATGATCGCGAAACGCGCGCCCCAGGGCGAAGCTCATCGCACGGAGGCGCTCGCTCCACGAAATCGGCGCATCCAGGGCAACCGTGCAGTAGTCCCAATGCCGTCGCCATATGATGAGCGCCATCGGCCGCGTACGCTGCGGGTCGTAGATGCGCGTGATCTCGGCCAGCGTGCGCTGGGGGGTGAAGTGGTCGCGGCCGGTTCTCCGATGCAGGAGCACGTCGGGGAGCAGGTGCCAGCGACCGTACAACGCCAGTTCGGCCATCAGCACCGGGTCGCCGTGAGGATAGAGGCGATCTAACTTGGTCTTGCGCAGGACGTCCAGACGGATCAGCGCGTTCTGGGCATTGTTCAGCACGAGGTGGCTGCACACGAACTCGAATCGCTCGCTCGGCGTCGCCCCGGTGACGGAGAAATCGCCGCCGTAAACATCCAGCAGCGTGCCGTCTTCTTCGACGAATCGCGTGTGACCGAACGCCAGCACGGCGCCGCTATCGGCTTCAAGCGCTGCAACACACTTGGCAAGACAGTCAGGGGAAACCTCATCGCTTGCCGACGACCACTTGAAGTACGTGCCACGGGCCTCGTGCACCACGACGTTGTAATTGCGGGGTGCCCCGATGTTCTCGGGCTGACGCACGTAACGGATGCGCGGATCGAGCTGCGCGTAGCGCTCACACAGCAAGCGCGTGTCATCGGTCGACGCGTTGTCCGAGATGATGAGCTCGAAGTCGCCAAAGGTCTGGGCGCGCAGCGACTCGATCGCGCGCTCGATGTAGCGGGCGCCGTTGTACACCGGCATACCGATGCTCACGAGCGGCTGGGGGCATGGGGATTTCGTCATCGCGGCCTATCCGACAAGGCAGGGCGCATCGCCTGCCGGGCGAACCCGGGGCTCAAGCAACACCCACACCGGCGATCCGGTGACCGAAGGCGCGTCGACGCCGAAAAGATGCAGATCCGCTTCACAGGAATCCCTGTTGAATCACAATAAGCGGCGATTGTAGCGCTGTCCTGACCCGAATCCCCTCCTTTGCTGGATCACCGGTAGATTGACGGGGAGATGGGAGCCGCGTGGAGGGCCTTCCCGGCCTCGGCGCTCACCAGTCTCACCCCGAGGTGGCGCGCCAGGCCGCCGGCCCCCTCCTTCATCACGGCGTGATGATTCCATCGAAAAACCGGCCCGAGGAGCGGTGACAGCCGGTTCATCCAGGCGCGTTCGGTCGTCACCATCCAGGTATAGCGGGCGCTCGTAATCGGCCCCGCGCTTTCGAGATCCCAGCGACCGAAACCGTTCAGTTCGCCCACGGCAGCGCCCGCTATGCTGCGCAGGCGCTCGACGCGGGTCGTGCGCATCTGGAAGGCCAGGCGATACGGCAAGCGACTCGTCCAAACGAACCGCCGAACGGCGCCGCATCCTTCGCCGTCGCCCCGCTCGAGCAACTCGACGCTCTCCACGTAGCGCCACCATCGAGGCCACGTCTCGGCCAGGGTCAATGCCTCCCATATCGCGGCAACCGGTGCCTCGAAGCACCATCGGGACACGAGAGCGTAGATCGCCATCAGGCAGGTCCGGCGGCTCGACGGAGATGAGGGCCACGGCACCGGATGGGGCGGACCCGGCTCAGGCCATCACCAGGGACGGCCTGGAAGGCGGCCGGGCTGCCGCGGTCATCCGCCGCAATAGGTTGCTCGACGGACACCACGCGATACCCCTGCGAGCCAGACCGGCCGGACGCGGGCCAGTTCGTGAGACGGATCCCGTTGCGATCGCCGGCCACCTTCTGCGAGCCGCCTCAGTTCTCGGCGAGCGGCGCCACCGGCTCCAGCCGCCAGATCTCCCGGTTGTATTCGCGCATCGTCCGATCCGTCGAGAAACGCCCGCTGGCGGCCGTATTGAGAATGCTCATGCGGGTCCAGCGCGAGCGATCGCGAAAGGCGACCGCCGCCCGCTGCTGGGCCTCGAGATAGCTGCGGAAATCGGCTGCCGTCAGCCACGGGTCGTGCGGATCGCGGATGGAGCGGATGACCGCCTCGAACAGTCCGGGTTCGAACTGGCTGAAGTGACCGCTTTCGAGCATGTGCATCACGCGCTGCAGATCCGCGTCGGCCTCGATGATCTCGTTCGGGCGATAGTCCTTGCGGCGCTCCGCCACCTCCTCTGCCGTCAGTCCGAAGAGGAAGAAGTTTTCCGCACCGACCGCCTCGCGGATTTCGATGTTGGCGCCATCGAAGGTGCCTACGGTAACGGCGCCGTTCATCATGAACTTCATGTTGCCGGTTCCGGAAGCTTCCTTGCCCGCGGTGGAAATCTGCTCCGACAGATCCGCCGCCGCCGCGATCACCTCCATGGAGGAAACGCGGTAGTTCGGCAGAAACGCCACCTTCAGCTGATTGCCGATTTCGCGATCGGCGTTGATCACGTTGGCCACGTTGTTGATGAGCTTGATGACGCGCTTGGCGAGCCAGTAGCCGGGCGCCGCCTTGCCGCCGAAGAGCACGCAGCGCGGCGTCCACTCGCCGGTGTCGCCGCGCTTGATGCGATCGTACATGTGGATGACGTGCAGCACGTTGAGCAGCTGGCGCTTGTATTCGTGGATGCGCTTGACCTGCACGTCGAACATCGAGCGCGGATCGAAATCGATACAGCACTCCTCGGCCACCATCTCGGCCAGCCGTCGCTTGTTCTCTTCCTTCACCTTCTGCCAGCGCGCGCGGAACGATTCCTTCTCGGCGTGCGGGGCGAGCCGCGCGAGCTGATCGAGGTCGGTGATCCAGCCGCTGCCGATGGTCTGGCTGATGAGATCTGCCAGCGACGGATTGGCCCAGGCGATCCAGCGCCGCGGCGTCACACCATTGGTCTTGTTGTTGAACTTCTCGGGCCACATCTCGTAGAAGTCGCGGAACAGGTCTTCGCGCAGGAGCCGCGAATGCAGTTCGGCCACGCCGTTCACCGAGAAACTGCCGACGATCGCCAGGTGCGCCATGCGTATGAGCTTCTCCGGTCCCTCCTCGATGAGCGACATGCGGCGCACGCGCTCCCAGTCGCCGGGCCACCGGCGCGAGATCTGCGTGATCGCCATCGCGTTGATCTCGTAGATGATCTCCAGCAGGCGCGGCAGCAGGCGCTCGAACATGCGCACCGGCCAGCGCTCGAGCGCCTCCGGCAGCAGCGTGTGGTTGGTGTAGGCGATGGTGCGCGTGGTGATGTCCCATGCCTCCTTCCACTCGAACCCGTCGTCATCAACGAGAAGGCGCATGAGTTCCGCGACGGCGATGCTGGGATGCGTATCGTTGAGCTGGAAGCAGCTCTTCTCCGCGAATCCCGTGAAGTTGTCGCCGTGCGTGCTCTTCCAGCGACGGATCACGTCCTGCAGCGTCGCCGAGACCAGAAAATACTGCTGGCGCAGGCGCAGTTCCTTGCCCATCTCGGTCACGTCGTTCGGGTAGAGAAGCATGCTGATGTTCTCGGCGGCGTTCTTCTCCAGCACCGAGCCGGAGTAGTCGCCGGCGTTGAACTGCCCGAGGTCGAAGACGTCGCGCGCCTGGGCGCGCCACAGTCGCAGCGTGTTGACCGTGCCGTTGTGGAAGCCGGGAACCGGGGTATCGTAGGGAACCGCGAGCACATCGTTGGTCTCCACCCAGCGGTGGACCACCCGGCCCTGGCCGTCCGTCCACTCTTTGGTATGGCCGCCGAACTTGATGGTTGCGGTGAATTCGGGCCGCTCCATTTCCCACGGATTGCCCTGGATGAGCCACCGCTCCGGCTCCTCCACCTGCTCGCCGTTCTTGATCGTCTGACGGAAGATGCCGTACTCGTAGCGGATGCCATAGCCCATCACCGGCAACTGCAGCGTCGCGCAGCTGTCGAGAAAGCACGCGGCGAGACGCCCGAGCCCGCCGTTGCCGAGGCCTGCGTCCGGCTCCAGTTCGACCATGTCCTCGAGCCGCAGGTCCAGTTCCTTCAGCGCATCGCGTACGGCCTGCTGGATGCCGAGATTGAGCAGCGCATTGCCCAGGGTGCGCCCCATGAGGAACTCCATGGAGAGGTAGTACGCGCGCCGACAGTCGCTTTCCCGGTAGGCGTAATGGGTGTTCTTCCACATCACCATCAGGCGGTCGCGCAGCGCCATGGCGAGCGCCTGATAGAGGTGAAAGGCGTACTTCGAGTGAATGTCGCACCCCAACGTGTGGTTGAAGTGCCGGCGGAAATCGGCCGCGATGCTGCGGGCGTCAAGCCCGAGGTCCGGCAGGTCGCGCAGTAACGGTGCGGGAATCTCCTCACGTTCGGTGATGGCAGCCATCCTATCCTCCCATTTTTTATCGTGGCTAACGTCAACCGTACCACAGACCGCGACCGCGCGACCACACCGCTGTAGCAGGCATCGCCCGAATCCGGGACAGCCTGTGCCGGAAGGGTGCCGGATTGCATCACGGCTTTCCAAAGTTGAGCTATCATCTGCCCGGCGCAGTGAACCGAGGCACGCAGGCGAGACACATCGTCACCGTGATCCGACGGTACCCGCAGCCCGGGCCCGGGGACAGGCTCGGCAAACGCAGTCACGGGGAGGCAAGATGACGCTACGACCAGAGTCGCTGGAGCAGTTGCGCAAGCGGCGTTCCGCCGTGCAATCGGGCGGCGGCGAAGACAAGATCAACGAACGGCGCGCCAAGGGCATTCTCTCCGCGCGCGATCGCCTGGAAGGGCTGTTCCAGTCCGGCACCTTCCAGGAAATCGGGATGCACGTGCGCCACAGCGCGCGCCATTTCGGCCTGGAGAAGAAGGACCTTCCCGCCGACGGCGTGATCACCGGCACCGGCTACGTGAACGGCAAGCTGGTTGCGGCCATCAGCCAGGACTTCACCGTCGCCGCCGGCACGCTCGGCAAGATGCACGCGCACAAGATCGTCGAACTGCAGAAGCTCGCGATCAAGACCGGCATCCCCTTCGTTGCCTTCAAGGACTCTGGCGGTGCGCGCATCCAGGAGGCCGTCGACGCCCTCTCCGGCTACGGCAACGTCTTCTACCAGAACGTGCTGATGTCGGGCGTGGTGCCGCAGATCGCGGTCGTGTGCGGCCCGTGCGCGGGCGGTGCTTCGTATTCACCGGCGCTCATGGACTTCATCATCATGACCCGCCAGAACGCCCAGATGTTCATCACTGGGCCGGAAGTGATCAAGGCGGTGACCGGCCGCGCTACGACGATGGCCGAGGTCGGCAGCGCCGAGATGCACGCGACGGTCAGTGGCAACGTCCACTTCATCGCCGAGGACGACCGGCATGCCATCCAGATCGTCCACAAGCTGCTCTCCTACCTGCCCTCCAACAACACCGAGGATCCGCCTCACCACCTGAGCCCGGATCTCACGCTCGCGCACGATGAGTCGATGAACAGCCTGATTCCGGACGATCCTTCGGAGCCGATGGATGTGCGCAAGATCATCGGCCACCTCGTCGACGGCGGCGATTTCCTCGAAGTGCACGCCGGCTGGGCGCGCAACATCATCGTCGGCTTCGCGCGCATCGAGGGCATGGTGATCGGGGTGGTGGCGAATCAGCCGACCGAAATGGCGGGAGCGCTCGACATCCACGCCTCCGACAAGGGCGCGCGCTTCGTGCGCACGTGCAACGTCTACAACATCCCGATCCTCACGCTGGTCGACGTCCCGGGCTTTCTGCCCGGGGTCGAGCAGGAGCGCAGCGGCATCATCCGCCATGGCGCGAAGATGCTGTTCGCGTACGCCTCGTGCACCACGCCGAAGATCACGCTGATTCTGCGCAAGGCTTACGGCGGATCGTATCTCGCCATGTGCAGCCAGGAGATGGGCGCCGATTTCGTTTACGCCTGGCCCAACGCGGAGATCGCCGTGATGGGCGCGGAGGGCGCGGTGAACATCCTCTACCGCAAGGAGCTTACGGACGCGACGGACCGCAAGGCGAAGCACGCCGAACTCGTAGCGGGCTACCGCGCCGAGTTCGCGTCACCGTATCTTTCCGCATCGCACGGCTACATCACCGACGTCATCGAGCCGGCCGAGTCGCGGTCCGTGATCGCGCTCTCGCTGCGCAAGGTGCTCAATAAACGGGAACTGCGACCCGCCAAGAAGCACGGCAACATTCCGCTCTGAGCGCGGTCGCCCAATCCAGCTAGGGGAGAGCGGACCATGTCCGATGTAATCATCAAGGCGCTCTGGATATACGGCCTGGCGGTCGTGGTGTCGCTTGCCGTGGCGGTCGTCATCAAGCTCATCGTGGTGATCCTGGGCGCGCTCGAACGCAAACCCGAGGCAGCGCCCAAGGTGGTGGCCGCTCCAGCACCTGCCTTCGACCTCGTCGCCGATCACGTCGCTGCCATTTCGGCCGCGGTGTACGCCATGCTCGGCGCGCATCGCATCGTCCACATCGAAGAGCAGCGTCAGGCCGGTTGGGTCGTGGAGGGAAGGCTGGCGCATCACGCCTCGCATGCAGTCCAACACCATCCGAAGCCATAGCAACAAACAGGAAACGAGGGGAGAAAGGCCATGGAGAAGAAATTCCGGATCACGGTCGACGGCAAGCAGTACGACGTGACGGTCGAGGATCTGACCGACAGCGGGAACACGATCTATCCTTCCCCGGGCAGCATGTCCATCCCGTCCCCCGCAGCCGCGGCGGCGGCACCCGCTGCCGCGGCGGCGCCGTCACCCCCCAAGCCTGCGGCGGGCAGCGCCGATGTGGTCAGCACGCTGGGTGGTGTCGTCGAGTCGGTTGCCGTGTCGATGGGTCAGACCGTGGCACAGGGCGACAAGGTGGTCATCATCGAGGCGATGAAGATGAAGACGCCGATGGTGGCGCATCGAGGCGGCAAGATTACGGCCATCCACGTGAAGGCGGGGGATGCCGTCGAGGCCGGTCAGGCGCTCCTCAGTATCGGCTGAGCGGGAGGGTCCATGGAAGGCATCCACCTCCTCGACCTGTTCCAGGGTCTCGCGACCCTTGCAGCCGCCGAACCGAAAATCTTCT
>JAEUMW010000312.1 GCA_016791345.1 Betaproteobacteria bacterium
GGCGACATTCAGCTCGCACTGCAGGCGCGCGACGTGAAACGCGGAACACAGCAGGTCGACAAGGCGAGTGTCACGGCGAGCGGCACGCTCGCGAAGCACGACATCCAGGTCACGGCCGCCGGACCCGCGTTCGACGCGGCGACTGCGCTGACTGGCGCGTGGTCGAACGGCACCTGGACCGGCCGCATCACGAGCCTCGGCAATCGCGGTCAGCATCCCGTGCAACTGCTCGATCCGGCAACGGTCGAGATCGGCAGCGGGCGCTTCATCCTCGGCGCGACGCGCCTGCGCCTTGGCGACGGGACGCTGAACATTGCGGGCGTGCGCAGCATCGGCGGCACCCTCGAGACCAGCGGCGATTTCAGCGGGATGGCGGTCGCATACCTGCTCCGGCCGGCGCCGGATGCGGACGCAGTCGAAGCCACGCTCAAGCTCGGCGGGCGCTGGAATCTGCGGGCGGACCAGACCCTCGACTGCAGCGTCGCGATCGGGCGCGAATCCGGCGACATCCTGCTGCCCACACGGCCGCCGACTGCGCTGGGTCTCGACAAGTTCGAGCTCGGTGTGCAGTGCGAGGAGGGCCGGGTGCGCGCGACGCTCGATGCCGCGGGCAGCGACATCGGGACGGTGACGGCCACGGTGGAGACGCGGGCGAGCCGCAGCGACGGCGTGTGGAGCATCCCTCGCACGGCGCCGCTCAAGGTGGACGCGCGGGCGAGCGTGCCTTCGCTCGCCTGGGTCGGCGCGTTGACCGAGGATGCCGTCGCCATTGCCGGCAAGCTCGACGTGGCGGTTGCGGGAAGCGGTACCGTCGCTGCTCCCGGGCTGCAGGGAACCGTCACTGGCGGCGGCATCGAGGTCGGTCTTCCCGAACTGGGCGTGTTCCTCGCAGACGGCACGCTGCGCGGCACGTTCGAGCAGGACCGCTTCATCCTGAACGAGTTCACGCTGCACGGGGGTGAGGGCACGCTCGTCACCACCGGCGTGTACGATTTCACGGCGGGCGGCGGACTCAAGCTCACGCTCGTCGCGGACCGGCTGGCGCTGCTCACGCGTCCGGACCAGAAGCTCGTCGTGAGCGGCAACATCGATGGCTCCGTCATCGACGGCGCGCTCAAGGCCACGGGCAAGATCACCGCCGACAGCGCGCGCATCGAGGTCCTGCCGAGCCGCGCGCCGACGCTCTCGTCCGACATCGTGGTCAGGGGGCAGGAGGCCGACGCCGAGCGGCGCGCGAGTCGCAACTTCGCCGACATCGATCTCGATCTGGATCTCGGCACGCAGTTCTACGTCAATGCCTTCGGCCTCGACGGTCGGCTGGTCGGGTCGATCCAGCTGCGTGCGCGCGACCGCGAGCTGCCCAAGGCCACCGGCAGCATCCGCGTGGTGCAGGGCTACTACACCGCGTTCGGTCAGCGCCTCACCGTCGAGCGCGGCATCCTGACCTTCTCGGGACCGATCGACAATCCCGGCATCAACGCGCTCGCCATGCGCAAGAACCAGGCGGTGGAGGCGGGTGTGTCCGTCACCGGCACGCTGCGCATGCCGACCGTGAAGCTCGTGTCGGTGCCCGAAGTGCCGGACACCGAGAAGCTCTCCTGGCTCATGCTCGGGCGCGCGCCCGACCCGAACGCGCGCGACAACGAAGCGCTCACCGCGGCAGCGGCGAGCCTGATCGCTGCCGGCGGCTCGTCCCTGCTCGGCATCGGCACCAAGGGACTCGGTCTCGATTCCGTCGGCATGCGCACGGAAAGCGGGACCAGCGGCCAGATTCTCTCGTTCGGCAAGCGCATCTCGGACAACGTCTACCTCACCTACGAGCGCAGCGTGAGCGGTGCGGTCAACCTGACGCGCGTGCGCTACGTGCTGTCGCCGCGCTGGTCGATCGAGGCGGCCACGGGCACGTCGGACGCCATCGACATCTTC
Source organism: Betaproteobacteria bacterium (assembly GCA_016791345.1). NCBI lineage: Bacteria > Pseudomonadati > Pseudomonadota > Betaproteobacteria > Betaproteobacteria bacterium. The sequence goes on from JAEUMW010000312.1 coordinate 1,927, forward strand.
TTCACGCTGTTCTTCAACTAGGGCCTGTTAACACTAATGGTCAATTTTCGCGGACAGTTCGGGCATGGAGATCTCCCAGGCCCAGTACGAGCAAATCGAGAGTTGCCTGCCGCGGCAGCGTGGCAACGTCAGTCTGTCCAACCTGCAGGTGCTCAATGCGATCCTGTACGTCGCCGAGCACGGCTGCAAGTGGC
>JAEUMW010000313.1 GCA_016791345.1 Betaproteobacteria bacterium
CTGGCCGTTCTGGACACTCGGCGGAACCAGGGCGTCCACATAGACGCCGCGTTCCATCAGTTGCTCCCAGACTTCGCGCGTCTGCGCCTCGCCGTCCAGCGGAATGGCGATGATGGGGCTCGCGCTGTGGGTGGTCAGCAGACCCGCTGCGCGCAGCCGGTCCTTCATGCGTTTCGTGTTCGCCCACAACCGCTCGAGCCATTCCGGTTCGCTGTCGACGACGTCGAGCGCTGCCAGTGCTGCCGCCGCGCACATCGGCGACAGGCTGGACGCGCACAGGAAGCTGCGCGCGTTCGCCGCAACCTTCTCGATGACGGGCCGGCTGCCGATGGCGAACCCACCCTGCGAGGCGAACGACGCGCCCAGTGTGCCGACGACGACCGCAACGTCATCGGCGAGCCCGAAATGGGACGCCGTGCCGCGTCCGCCGAAACCCATCACGCCGACGCCGTGCGCGTCGTCCAGGATGATCTCCGCATTGAAGCTGTGCGCCGTGTCGACGATCTCGGGAAGCAGGGCGAGATTGCCGTAGGTACCGTACACGCCCTCGACGATGACCCACTTCTGCGCCCTTTCGGGCAGGGGTTCGAGCTGCGAACGAAGCGACGACACGTCGTTGTGATCGAAGCGAAACACCCGGCAGGGCGCCGTGCGCTGGCCATCGAGGATGCTTTCGTGACTTCTGCGATCCGAAATCAGATAGCTGCCGATGCGGCCCAGCGCGCTGATGACGCCGATGTTGGCGAGATAGTGATCGCCGAAGACGAGCGCCCGCTCGGCACCGAAGAAGGCGGCAAGCCGCGCCTCGAGTTCGCCGTGCAGCGCCAGCGTGCCATGCGTGGAACGCGATCCCGAGATGCCGGTCCCGTAGCGATCGACCGCGGCCTTCGCGGCAGCGGTCACCTTCGGGTGTGTCGTCAGACCGAGATAGTTGCCCGCTCCCAGCATCACCACCTTGCGGTCGGCCATGACGGATTCGCCCCGCAGTGCCGACTGGAGTTCCGGGAAAAAGGAAGCCCTTCCGGTGACGGCAAGGTACTCCGGCTGAGGGGAAATCATCATGGCAGCTCCTGTCCTGGACGATTCGAAGACGGTCCGCATCGACCAACGGGCTGATCGCCACTCCTTTGCTTCCCTCGCGTCCTGCGAGACCCGGCCATGCGTGCACCGGCAGGGTACGCGGGGATGCTTACTCAGACCTTTCCGGTATCCGCAACGGGTCGCGAGCGTGACAACGGGGGCCAACGCGGCGGCAAGCAGGCCTGCGCGGCAGCGCGTTCCGTCAGGGCTTGTTCTTGAGGGCTGACTTGCAGACGAAGTCGAGCTGGGATTCGGATACCGAATCCGGCGCGACCGGCGTGAACGACGTCACGTCGACTTCCAGCGTGATCTGACCGACGCTCTTGCCCTTGGCGTCGAGGTAGATAACCTCCGCAACGGCAAAGCTGCGCTCCTCGCAGTTGTACCACGCCAGATGCTTGGACGCGCGAAAGGCGCGAATGCCGCTGCCCGGAAAGCCCGGCTGGTCCTCGGTGTACTGCCACTTGTCCCAAGCTCGTCTGAGCTTGTCCTTGAGCACGATGCCGTGCGCATCGACGTAGATGGTTCCCTCTTTCGCCGTGGCGACGAGCTGCCAGTCGGCCGCGAGCGCCGGCGCGGGCAGAACGCTGGCGGCGACCAGCGAGGCGAGACCGAAAACTGCTATGTTCATGAACAGGCCCTTGTCACGCGGGCGGTGCGCTGCAGGGGTGGAGTGCCGTGCAGATGCCGGAAGGAGGAAATCTCCCGGGCAGGGTAACACGCGTGTCGATTTCCGCGCTGACCCTCGGGTCATCCGCTGCCGTTCGGCGGCAGGCTGGCCGGTGCAGCGGGCAGCACAGTCTCCGAAAGGTTCGGGAAAGCGAATCCCCGTAGCATGACCTGGGTGAGCGACAGGCCGCCTTGGCGGTCAGGCAGGAGTTCAAGTGGACCAGCGAACGATAGAATCCCGGCTGCGGGCGGCGGTCCGCCGCCGGCTGGGGGCCGGCAGGGAATGCACGGTCACCTCTAACAGCAGATTCGCCGATTTGGGGATTGATTCCCTCGATGTCATGGACGTACTCTTCGAGGCCGAAGAGGAGTATGGCATTCGCTTCACCGACCGGGCCGCGCGGGCTTTCGTCACAGTCGGCGACGTTGCTGCGTACATCGCAGGCAGGCAGGCGCAGACCGCCTGAGTGACGGGATTTTCGCCGAAGTCATTACGGCGTCTGTCACGGGAGTGCCTTACGGCTCGGTGGCCGGCCGTTGGCCGAAGGCGATGCGAATCAGGGTACCGCCAGCGGGTTGCGCGCGCTCGAGACGCACTTCTGCGCCGTGGGCGTGGGCAATCTCGCGGACGATGGCGAGCCCGAGGCCGGAACCTCCCGGCGGACTGCCGCGAAGCCGATAGAAGCGTTCGAACACGCGGTCGCATTCTCCCTCGGGGATGCCCGGGCCATCGTCCTCCACCGAGAGGCAGATGGCCGGAGACGTCTCCAGCCTGACCGTCACCATGCCGGGCCGACGCCCGTAGCGGATGGCGTTGTCGATGAGGTTGTTCATCATCTCCTGCAGCAGCAGAGGGTCCCCCGTCACCATGAGCGGGCGTTCCTCGCCCGAGAAACCCAGGTCGACGTCTGCCGCGAGTGCCTGCGGTACCCATTCGGCACAGGTCTCCTGCACCAGTCGCGCGAGATCGAGACGCTCGAAATCCCGGCTGCGGCTTCCGCTCGGCTCGGCGCGCGCCAGGGTGAGCAGCTGATTGACGATGCGCGTGGCGCGCCGGGCCGAATGTTGCAATTGTTCCAGTGCCTTGCGCAGCGAGTCGGAATCGCCGGTGCGCGCGGCGCGGTCGATCTGCGTCATGAGGCCGGCGAGCGGCGTCCGGAGCTGGTGCGCCGC
>JAEUMW010000314.1 GCA_016791345.1 Betaproteobacteria bacterium
GGATTGCGGAAAGGAGCGCGATGCGCCGTGCCGTGCGGCACGGACAACTTCCGCCCGGCCGCGGCGAAGGACATGCGATAGTGCGTCTTCCATTTCGACTTGCCTCGTGACAACCGCCATGGCTGCAGGGCCAGTCTAGGGTGATTCATATATTCACAAAAGAAAGTCTTAACTAATTGCTTATTTCATTTGTGAATAAAATGGACGCAACGGTGAATGGGGAGTACGCGCGGCTTGGCAAACCCCGGGACCGGCGTGGTGAAGGCGGCTCTCGGGTGTCCGGGACGAGGACGCGTGTCGGCAGCAGTACCCGGTCAAGCCGGCCGGCCAGCGCTCAGAAGATCAGCGTGCTCCAGTCGGGATCGAGCACGCGCCCCAGGAATGCCGCGGCACCGACGATGCCCTGTGTTTCCCGGATGAGCTTCGAGCGGTCCACGACGTGAGCGTCGAGCGCGTCGCTGCAGGCAAAGAACTTCGCCCCGAAGTCGCAGGCGTTGCGCATGTGCTGGTAGACGCTCGTCTCGCGCCCGACGCCGCCGTACAGCTTCTCGGCCACATCGCCGACGAGCAGCAGGACCGACCGGCTGGAGAAGTGAACCTCGACTTCGACGTCCATCGCTGCCGCCGCCGCCGCGTGGAAGAAGGGCGTCACGCACAGGTGCGGCGCCGCCGGATCGGTTGCCCAGAGCAGGATGGCAAGGCGCGTTCTCACGGCGGCGGTGCTTCCCCGAACGTTTCCGCAAGCAGATTCATGTAGGCTTCGACCGCCGCCGGAATCACGTCCCCGGTGACAAGACTGCTGATGTCACCGTCCCAATCGTTCGGTCGCAGGCGCACCAGCCAGCCGTCGCCGTAGGGGTCGGTATTGATCACGCCGGGACGCTTCCGCGCCTCGGTGTTCGTCTCCACGATGGTGCCGCCGACGGGCGAGCGCACGGCACGGATCACCTTCGACATCTCCAGCAGACCGAGCGAGCGTTCGCGCTCGATGCTCGACGCCACGGGCTTCGGCATGAACTCGATGAACTCGCCCGAGATGTGGGCACCCAGCGGGGTGATGCCGACGGTGACGATACCGTCGGCATCCCGGCGCGCCCACGTGTCGTGCTGCAGCAGGTAGTGAAGATCGTCGGGAAAGTCGAAACCGTGGATCGTGGCCATACGGATTCGGCCGCTCGACGATTCGCGTTGCGATCAGGTCGCAACCACGGAGCGCACCGTCAGCCCTTCACCTCGCGTGACGTCATGCTGTAGCGGAAGTTCTGCGGATCGTACTGGTTCGGCGTGCCCTTGGCCGTCTCCGCGTAGGGGTACATGAAATGGCCGAGCGCCTTGCTGGTGGCGGGGGCAAGCCGCGTGTCACCGGCCGTGTTGTAGCCGATCCAGTTCATCTCCCAGAAGCCGAACAGTGTCTCGCGCGCGAGCGCGACGCGCGCATCGCTGAGCGGCAGCAGCTGCTCCTTCTGCTCTTCGAGGACGACCTTGCGGACGTCGGCGGGGTCGACGGGGATCCACCCGAAGTTGGGATGAAAGAACTCCGCACGGCAGTGTTGTGCCTTGGTGATGTCGCCGCTCTTGCCGAGGCTCTTCCAGGTCGCCGAATCCGCCACGCGCACGCCGTAGACGTCACGCGCGGGGATGCCGGCCGAGCGCGCAAGCCCGACGAAGAGCGCGTTCAGGTCGGCACACTTGCCGCCGAGATTTCCGGATTCGAGCATGAAGCGGATGTCGCCCGTGCCGCAGCCGACCACCTTGGGATCGCGGTAGGTGTTCTCGACGATCCAGTCGTAGATGGCGTGGGCGCGCTCGACGGTGCTGGAACTGGCAGTCGGCAGGATGCGCGTGGCCGTGGCGCGCACGATGCCATCGGTGGGGATGTGCGCCGACGGCTGCAGATAGAGGTCGAGTTCCTCGCGCGAAACGTAGTGCAGAGGGCCGGGCTTCGTCGTGTCGACGTGGCGGTTGCGCGTCGCCACCAGCGTGGAGAGCTGCAGGGCGGGTGGTGTGCTGGCTCCGTCCCAGGTCGCGAAAAACGCCGGCGCCCCGTACCTGGGATCGCGGTAGATGCCGGTCTGCGTGGCGTTGCCGCTCCAGCGGATGTCCAGCGTGCGCTGGTAGTCGGTGTCGCGGTACTGCGGCAGCGGCAGCCAGAGTTTCGCCGGCAGTGCCTCCGGCGACAGTTCCACGCTGGTGATCACTTCGAACTGGCGCCATCCCGCATCGAGCGGAGGCGCAGCGGGGGACGTCTCCGCGGCGGCGTTCGCCACTGGCGGCAGCGCGGTGACCGCCGCAGCGGCGGCCGAGAAATTCAGGAACGTACGTCTATCCATCTCGATACCCTCCGTACCCTTTGGAGTGTCCGCGCCGGACCGGCGACGAACCGCTGCAAGGCGTGTCGATTGCGTCTGGCGCGCCGACACGGTGTTGTCATGGCGGAAGAGAATGGGAGTCGAACCCACCCGGGAGCGCATAGCACCCCCAACCGGGTTTGAAGCCCGGCCGCCCCACCAGGGACGATTCTCTTCCTAAGAGATCTCATCGGCGACCGGGTTCGCCGCAGGTGCGTTGTCGATCATCGCGAGGCTGTCGGTGCGCACCAGGTGTCTGTCACGCACGCGCCGGGTGAAGCCGACGCGGTCGAAGAACTCGAGGACCTGGATCGCGCGCTTCCGGCCGAGTGCCGTACGGTCACGGAACGCCGCTGCACGCACTTCGCCTTCGCTCTCCTGCAGGCTGTTCGCCAGCGCGGCGAGCCTGCGAATCGCGAGCGGATGATAGAACAGATCGCGGACGACCTGATAGGTCTGCCCACGCCTGGAGGCACGGATCAGCGCACTGCGTACCGATGCCTCCGGCTGCCTGCAGGATTTCGCAAGGTCGCGCACCCACGGCGGATCGAACGGGGCCTCGAGCAGGTGCGGCAGCAGCGCCTCCAGCAGTGCGCTTTCGGCCGCCGAGGGCGCGTCGTCGTGGCCGGGCAGATGCAGCCACGGTCCGCTGCGGCGGATGCGCCCTTCGGCGAGGAGATCGGTGACGAGCGCGCGGTAGAGCGCGCCGTCCAGCTTGGGGAAGGCCATCCGCTTGAGCCGCGCGCTGTCCGGACCGAGCTCATCCGGATGGGTACCGTGGAATGCCGCGAGGTGTTCCTCCACGCGCGTCCCGAGCGCCTTCCAGTGATCCTCGGCGATGGCGAAATCGATTCCCTCGGCGCTCGCACGGCGCGCGCGCAGTCCCTGCACGAGGGCGGAAACGTCCCGGATGTTGCCGGCGGCTGCGAAACGCCTGAGATCGACCCCGAAGGGTTCGCACGCAACGAGCGCGGCCAGCCGGGGAGCGGCCGTATCGGCCTCGAGCGCCCGCAGCACGGTGAGGCGCTGCGGCGAGCGGCGGTAGCGCGCGGGTGCGAAGGGATCGAGCACGCAGCCACCGCCCACCGTGCGCATCGCCGATGCATCGCGGATGATGAAGCGATCCCCCCGCCAGGCGGCGATCGACGCCTGCAGGACGAGCTGCACCAGCGGCCCTCGCCCTGACCCGTGCGGGTCGGCGCCGGGCTCGACGTCGTCTTCGAGCGCGACGAGCCGCCCGGTCACGTGCGCTGCACCGAGATGCACGTGCAGCGTGGTACCCGAACGCAGCGCCTTCGTCTCGCCGGCGAGCAGATCGAGCCGCGCATCGAAGCGGTCCGTCGCCAGCGCGATCGGCGGCGCGACGACCCAGTCGCCGCGGCCGACCTCCTGATGGCCGACGCCGACGAGATTCAGCGCGCAGCGCTCGCCGACTGTTGCCCGCTCGCTTGCCCGGTTCTGCGCATGAATGGAGCGCACGCGAACCGCGACGCCGCGTGGGGCGAGGGTGAGGTGCGCGCCCACCGCGATCGCGCCCGAGTGGACCGTCCCGGTGACCACCGTGCCGATCCCCGGCAGCGCGAACGAACGGTCGATGGCGAGTCTGAAATGCCCGTCGTCGGCGAGCCGGCGATGCGCCCGCGCGTGCTCCTCGAGGAAGCGCCGCAGCGCCTCGACACCGGCACCGGAGCGCGCCGAGACGGCGAAGAGCGGGGCGTCCGCCAGCGGGGTGGGCGCGACCAGCGTTCGCACTTCACGTTCGACCGCGGCGATGCGCCCGGCGTCGACGACGTCGATCTTGGTGAGCGCGATGGCCCCGGTGGGGACGCCGAGCAGGCACAGGATGTCGAGGTGCTCCCGCGTCTGCGGCATGACGCCGTCGTCGGCCGCAACGACCAGCAGGGCGAAGTCGATTCCGGTGGCGCCGGCGAGCATCGTGTGCACGAACTTCTCGTGCCCCGGGACATCGACGAATCCGAGCACATCGCCGCTCGCGAGCGGTGCATAGGCGTAGCCGAGCTCGATCGAGATGCCGCGCGCCTTTTCCTCGGGCAGCCGGTCGGTGTCGACGCCGGTGAGCGCCCGCACGAGCGTGGTCTTGCCGTGATCGATGTGGCCGGCGGTGCCGATGATCACCGGTCGGTCTCCGAGAGCGTCAAGCGGAGTTCGGGCTGCGCACGGGCGATTTCAGCCGGCGAGCAGTGGCGGCTGGCGCGGACGGAGTCTGCTCGACGGTGCGGGCGGTTTTCACCTTGCCCTGGCGCCGCAACTCGATCTGCGCGGCGCGCCGCTTGCGCAGCCACACCCAGAGACCCGTGGAGATGAGGAGCAACGGTGCAATGCCGGTGGCGCACATTGCGATCATGCCCGGTGCGCCGAACGCAGTGCCGCTGTGCAACGGAAACAGCCAGTGCATGAAGGCTTCGCCCGCGGTTCGCGAGTGGGTGCTGCGCTCGAAGAGGAAGTCCCCCGTGGCGGGATCGACCCACACCAGGGTGTCGCCGAGCCGATGCACATCCTGGGGCCCGCGCAGGTAGAACAGATACCCGCCGGGCATGCGTGTCGGAATGTGGATCTCGCTGATCGCGAGCTCCGGATACGCGCTCTTCACGCTGGCCACGAGTTCGGCGAACGACGGCCAGGTGGCGGACGCGTTCTCGCGCCAGGGCACCACCGGGAACGGCGCGACCTTCGAGAACACGCTCACGATGTCGCGCGCGTAGTTGAGGTAGACGAGGGTGCATCCGGTGAGCGTCGCGAGCAGCAGCAGTGTGCACATCACCGAGCCGAACGAGCGGTGAATGTCGAAGACGATGCGCGTCGCACCGGCGCGCAGCTTGACGCCGACGAGGCGCTTCCAGCCGCTGCGCTGACGCGGCCACGCCGCATACAGGCCGGTGACGGCAGACGTCAGCAGCAGGAAGCCGGCGATGCCGACGAGGTTGGAGCCAGTGTTGCCGAGCAGGACGTTGCGGTGGAAATCGTAGAGGGTTTTCATCAGATACGGACGCGACAGCCCCCGCCTCGCGATGTCCCGCGTACCCAGCAGTTCGCCGGTGACCGGACTGAAGGTGGCTTCCACGCGCGTCGGTGCAATCCGCAGTCGCGGGCCGACCTGAACGATCGCCCGATAGACGTCCTCGCGCGAGACCGGGAGTGTGAGGCGTTCGATGCGGGTGTAGCCGAATTCCTGCGCGGTCCGCGCGTGGATCGCTTCCGGCGCCAGCCACCGACCGGGCAGGGTGTTGCGCAGCAATTGCGGGTTCAGGTAGGCATCGATCGGCACCTCGTAGACCAGGATGCTGCCGGTGATGCCGACCAGCGCAAACCAGACACCGAGACCGAGACCGAGCCAGCGATGGATCAGAACCCAGAACCGTCTGCGCGCCGGCGCCGGCATGCGTGCTCACAGGCGAGACAACTGCTCGACGAAGAGCGCCTCGTCTTCGAGGCAGCGCAGATCGAACAGGAGGCAGCCGTCCGCGATGCGGCCGATGACCGGGATCGGAAGTCGGCGGAACCGCGCAGCGAGCTGGTTGAGGGCAGTGCCGCTGCCGCGCTTCGCCGGAGCGGCCGGCGCGAGCGCGAGTGCGACGCTCGGCAGGCGGTCGACCGGCAGGGAGCCGCTGCCGATCTGACTCGACGCATCCTGCGTGGTCACCTGCCAGGCGTCGCCCAGCGCCTTCGCGAGTGTCGGGCGCAGCCTCTCGGCAAGCGCTGCGATCTCCTCCCGCGTCCGGGTCAGCAGCCGGAGTGTCGGCAGCCGGCTGGCGAGCCGATCCGGGTCGCGATACAGCTGCAGGGTCGCCTCCAGCGCAGCGAGCGTGATCTTCGACACGCGCAGCGCGCGCTTGAGCGGATGTTTCTTGATCTTCTGGACATGCGCCTTGGTGCCGACAATCAACCCCGATTGCGGGCCGCCGAGCAGCTTGTCGCCGCTGAAGGTGACGATATCGGCGCCGGCGGCCAGCATGTCGCGCACTACCGGCTCCTTCGGCAGGCCGTAGCGCGACAGATCGACGAGACTGCCGCTGCCGAGGTCGATGGCCATGGGCAGACCGGCGTCGTGGGCGATGCGCGCGACCGCGTCCTCGCCGACGCTGGTGGTGAAACCCGTGATCGCGTAGTTGCTCGTGTGCACCTTCATCAGCAGCGCGGTGTCGCCGTCGATGGCGCTGGCGTAATCCCGCGCATGGGTGCGATTGGTGGTGCCGATCTCCTTGAGCGTGGCACCCGCCGCGGCCATGACGTCGGGCATGCGGAAGGCGCCGCCGATCTCCACCAGTTCACCGCGCGAGACCACCACCTTTCTTTGCGCAGCCAGCGCCGCAATGGTGAGCAGCACCGCCGCCGCATTGTTGTTGACGATGGTCGCCGCCTCGGCGCCGGTCAGCTCGCACAGCAGTGCCTCGACCAGCTGATCGCGGTCGCCGCGATCACCGCTGTCGAGATCGAATTCCAGATTGCACGGCTGGCACATCGCCATGGCGACATGCTCGACTGCGTCGTCGGGGAGCAGGGCGCGGCCGAGGTTGGTGTGGAGGACCGTGCCGGTAAGGTTGAAGACGCGCTGCAACTGCAGACGCAGCCGCTGTGCGAGGTGCTCACGCACCAGCGCAACGACGTCGCCGTCGGCGCCGGCGCGGCCGGCGAGAGCGGCTCGTCGCAGCTCCGAGAGCACCTCGCGCACACCGCGCAAGACCTCGCTGCGACCATGCAGCGCGGTCAGATCGAGTATCGCCGGCTGCTGCATGAGACTGTCCACCGAGGGCAGCCGCAGCGGCAGGGTGTTCCCGCTGGACATCAGGCCGCGTTCTCGTCGCCGTGAACGAACAGCAGATTCACCCCGCTCGCCGACTTGCCGGTTTCCGAGACGAGCAGATCGAGGGCAACCGAGGCGAGGTGATCGGCCACCGGCTCGACCTGGGCATCCTTGTTCTGATAGAAGATCTTCAGATAGGCGTCGCACTCGTCGCAGCATTCGGCCTTGATCGCGGGCGAGCCGCCTTCGACTTCGAAGTAGTGAATCCCCTTGGTGGTGCCGCAACTCGAGCATTTCACCCGCACCATGTGCCACTCGGCGGCGCAGAGCGAGCAGTGCAGGAAGCGGTAGCCGTCGTCTCCGCCGATGCGCACGATGCTCGCCACCGGCGGCGAGCCACAGCAGGGGCAGATGTTCGGTACGTCGATGCGCCCGAAGCACTGCCTGCCGAGCATCGTCACCATGTGCGTCCAGTACACCTGCAGCGCAGCCCCGATGAATGGAGCGGTCGCCGGATCGATGCCGACCGGGACGTTGGCGAGCAGTCGGCTCGCCTGCGCCTCGTAGAAGTCGCTGCTGCGTCCTTCGAGCCCGACCAGCACTCGGTGCGGCTCGCCTTCGGCGTCCTCGGCCAGCGCGCGCAGCATCCGCCACAGCAGGTCGTGCCACAGCGGGTCGCGCCGGAAGGTCCGGGTGTTGAGCGGCGGCATGGCGTGCTCGCGACATTGCGCCACGTGCTCGCTGCTCGGCAGTGGAAACGGCGGTTCTTCGGCGAGCAGCGCCTGCTGCAGGTCGGCCACCTTCGCCATGAGTTCAAGGTAACCGCGGAGCGTGCTGGCGGACGCGAGTTGCCGCAGACGCGCAGCGCGGTCAGAGAACACGCTGTGACGATCGGGTAAGCGCAGAAACGGGATCTCGCCGGCCGACTGAACGGCGATCTCCTCTGGCGTCATCATTCTTTGCTGCATCTGTCCCTCGTGCCCGACGGGCAACCGGAAGACCAGTCGGCCTGCGCGTGGAAGCTCAGCGTCGGGTGACCTCGCGGTACCAGCCTGGATGGTGCACCCGCGCCCACTTCGCGGACACCCACCCGGTTGTCATGCCGCCGATGGCACCCTTGACCCAGATCGCTGCATAGATGTGCACGATCACGGCGATGATCGCCACCGTTGCCACCAGCGAATGCACGAGCGCCCCCAGGCGCACCACGCCGATCGGGAAATACTGCGCGAACCATGGACGCCAGAACAGAAAGCCGGTGACGAAGAGGAGGATCATGCAGGTGACGAGGGTCCAGAAAAGAAGCTTCTGCGCCGCGTTGTACTTCCCGACTTCGGGGTAGTCTGCATCGCGGTTGGCGATCACATCCCCCATCATCGTCAGCCACTTGCGGTCGTTCTGGTTGATCGTGTTGTGGTGCCAGAAGCGCAGTGCGATCGCGATGAACGCCAGGAACGTGAAGACCCCGAAGAACGGATGCAGCACGCGCGTCCACGGACCGCCGCCGAACAGACCCGTGAGCCAGCTCGTTGCCGGATGGAACAAGGCAAGCCCGGACAGGCCCGACAGGATGAACAGGATTGCGACGATCCAGTGGTTGATGCGCTCCGAATCGCTATAGCGCCGAATCATTCCGTTCATGTCAGCGGGCCTCCTTTTCGGTTTCCTCGTCCGGCGCGTGGTCGTCCACGTCGTAGCGGCCGACCTTGATGTAGTGGAAGAAGCCGCCGAGCGCGGTCATTCCCATCGCAAGCAGCGCCAGCGGCTTGAATGCGCCCTTCCACAGACTAACCGTCGGACTGATCGACGGATCGTTCGGCAGCCCGTGATAGATCTCGGGGCGATCCGCATGCTGCAGCACGTACATCACGTGCGTTCCGCCGACACCGGGTGGATCGTACAGGCCGGCGTTCTGGAAGCCGCGCTCCTTGAGGTCGACGATGCGCTCCCCGGCGTGCTCGATCATGTCTTCCTTGCTGCCGAAAGTGATCGCGCCGGTGGGGCAGGTCTTGACGCAGGCCGGCTCCAGCCCGACCGCGACGCGATCGGAGCACAGCGTGCACTTGTAGGCCTTGTTGTCCTTCTGCGAAATGCGCGGCACGTCGAACGGGCAACCCGCCACGCAGTAACCGCAGCCGATGCAGTTCTCCTGCACGAAGTCGACGATGCCGTTCGAATACTGCACGATGGCCCCGGGCGACGGGCACGCCTTGAGGCAGCCCGGATCCGCGCAGTGCATGCAGCCGTCCTTGCGGATCAGCCACTCCAGCCGGTTGGCTTCGGTGTTCTCGTACTCGGTGAAGCGCATCACCGTCCACGAGTTCTCGGTGAGGTTGGGCGGGTTGTCGTAGACGCCGACGTTGACCCCGATCTCGTCGCGGATGTCGTTCCATTCCATGCACGCGACCTGGCAGGCCTTGCAGCCGATGCACTTGGAAACGTCGATGAGCTTGGAGACCTCGGTCTGGCGGCGCACCGAAGGCGAGGAGGTGGTGGTCGCCGAGCGCTGCTTGATGTCCAGTGATTGTAG
>JAEUMW010000315.1 GCA_016791345.1 Betaproteobacteria bacterium
CGGGCTACCCGTGGGACAAGGACGGTTACCGTTCCGACGGCGGTTTCGCGCCGGCGGAAACCGTGACCATTGCAGCCTACCCCTGGGACAACGGCGGCTATCGGTCCGACGGCTGGCGCGCGCCCGAGCTCGCGAGCTGAATCGCACGGTACCAGCGGATCAGGCTCACGCCGTGACGAAAACGTGAAGTTTGCGTGAAGCCGACGTGAGCCCTGTCCCCGACACTGCCGCCATGCACCGCCATCGCGCGATGCGCCACAAGACCCGTCACCACAGCAAGGAGGTCTGACAATGCCCAAGTCCAGCGTCATCCAACGGACGTGCCTCGCCGCCGCGATCGGCGCGGTGCTCGTGCACGCACCGTTTGCCGCGGCCGATCCCGGCACCCCGGCAACCCAGCAGTCCATGAGCACGATGAAGTCGATGGACGCGAACGGAGACGGCATGGTCTCGAAGGATGAGTACATGAAGTTCTACGAGCAGAAGTTCGATGCCATGGACAAGAACAAGGACCGGATGGTCTCGCAGGAGGAGTGGTTCAGCGCGCAGTTCAGAAGCGACGGCGGCTGAATCCGGCTCGCAGTCAGGCATCCCCTTTCCCTTACCGATCGCAAAGGAGTCACACCATGAGCAAGTCCAGTTCCGTCGTCCGTTCCGCCGTTGCCAGCCTGCTGGTGTTCGGAGTTGCCACCGCCGCGACCGATGCACTCGCCGCGAAAGGTGACAACGAGAAGTGTGCGGGCATCGTCAAGGCCGGCAAGAACGACTGCGGCACCTCCGTCAGCGCCTGCGCCGGCACGTCCAAGGCCGACAACGACAAGGAGGCCTGGGTCTTCGTCCCGAAGGGCACGTGCGAGAAGATTGCCGGCGGTCGCATCCAGACCTCCGAATACGCGCAGCCCGGCGGCAAGAAGTAATCATGCGCGCGGCAACGTCCAGCGCCGATGTTGCCGCCCCGATCCCGGCCCGCGCCGGGATCGGGCTGCGCGCGCCGCACTATCGCGACCTCGCCGAGCGCAGACCCGACATCGGCTGGGTGGAAGTCCACAGCGAGAACTACTTCGGCGCGGGCGGACAGCCGCTTCACTTTCTCGAACGCGTCCGGCGCGAGTATCCGGTAAGCCTGCACGGCGTCGGCCTCTCCCTCGGTTCCGCGGACGTACTCAGCATGGACCACCTGCGATCGCTCAAGTCGCTCATCGAGCGCTGCGAGCCGGGTCTCGTCTCGGAACACCTGTCCTGGTCCGCATCGGGCGGCCGCTATCTGAACGACCTGCTGCCGCTGCCGTACACCGAGGAAGCGCTGGCGGTGTTCTGCGAGCACGTCGACCAGGCGCAGGAGTTTCTCGGCCGCAGGCTGCTGATCGAGAACCCGTCGAGCTACGTCGCCTGGCGCCACTCCGTGATCCCTGAACCCGAGTTCCTCCGCGCGGTGGCCGAACGCACCGGCTGCGGCGTCCTGCTCGACGTGAACAACGTCTTTGTCAGCGCGACGAACCACGGCTTCGACGCGCTCGCCTACCTCGCCGCCATCCCCGCAGCAGCCGTGGACGAGATCCACCTGGCCGGCTTCGACCATGGCGAACACTGCCTGATCGACACGCACGCGAAGCCGGTTGCGGATGCCGTGTGGGCGCTCTACGTGGAAGCGGTGCGTCATGTCGGCGTCGTGCCGACGCTGATCGAGTGGGACACCGATCTGCCGCCTCTGGAAGTGCTTCTCGGCGAAGCCTGGAAGGCGGATCTGCTGTCCGGAGCGCGCGATGCCGTCGCTGCGTGAGCTGCAGTCGGCCTTCG
>JAEUMW010000316.1 GCA_016791345.1 Betaproteobacteria bacterium
GCGAGTTGTTCCACCGTCCCCATCTTGCGCACGCTGCACACGGCGTGTAGCGCAACCGGCTCGTCCGTCCGCTCGAAGTCGAGCCGCGGCGCCACGTGCTGATGCAGGAACTCCACGCTGTCCAGCACGGTGAGCCGCCCCTCCACCATCCGCTTGGTGGTGAACGCACAGGGGCTGGTATCGAACACGATCGGATAGCGCCCGCCTTCGCTCGCCGCTGCGAGCGCCGCCTCCAGTTCCTTCGCCTTGTTTTCGGCGACGCTCCGCAGCCCCTGGCTGTCGAACGGTTGGCCGCAGCACAGCCGCCCCAGATTTTCCGGGTAGACAACGTCGAAGCCGGCCTTCCGGAACAGACGCTCCGCGACCACCGGCAACGGGTCCGGCGTGTCATCGCCACGCTGCGGCCCCATGTTGCGGGTGACGCAGCCCGGGAAGTAGACCACGCGATCTCCCGGCCCGTGGGTCGGGAGCGACGGTTCCGGTTCGAATCTGACCGGGCGCGGCAGCGTCGGCGACCATTTCGGCATGCGTCCGCCCGACAGGCTGCGCATGCTGTCAACGGTGCGTTTCATGACGCGTGTGCCAAGCAGGGCGTGCGCCGCGTCGGCAGTCCCGAGTCCTGCGCGCAGCCCCGTCGTCACCGCCCCGAAATGGTCGGCGATCGATTGACCGACACGGTGGGCGAGCGGGGTTGCGCGCTTCCGGCGCAGCGCGAGAATGAGCTGACCGGTCTCGATGCCCACCGGACAGGCCGTCGCACAGAGACCGCACGCCGCACAGGTGTCGATACCGTGGTAATCGTACAGACCGCGCAGCGCCTCGACGCCGGTGCCGCCGGCGGCCTCGACGCGCGTGATCTCGCGCCAGCCGACGATGCGTTGTCGCGGCGACAGCGTGAGTCCGCGCGACGGGCATTTCGGCTCGCAGAAGCCGCATTCGATGCACTTGTCGACGATCGGGTCGCACGCCGGCATCGGCTTCAGATTCTTGAGATGCGCCTGCGGGTCGTCGTTCAGGATGACGCCCGGGTTGAGTAGGCGCTCCGGATCGAAAAGGTCCTTCAGCGCGCGCATCAGGCCATATGCCTCGGAGCCCCATTCGAGTTCCACGAAGGGCGCGATGTTGCGGCCGGTGCCGTGCTCGGCCTTGAGCGAGCCGTCATACTTCTCCACCACCATGCGGCAGACGGCGTCCATGAAGCGGCGGTAGCGCTCCACCTCGGCCGGATCGTCGAAGCCCTGGGTGAAGACAAAGTGTAGATTGCCCTCCAGCGCGTGGCCGAAGATGATCGCCTCGTGGTAGCCGTGCTCGCGCAGCAGCGCCTGCAGGTCGAGCGTCGCTTCGGCGAGCCGCGGCACCGGAAAGGCGACATCCTCGATCACCACCGTGGTGCCAACCTTGCGCACCGCGCCCACAGACGGGAACATGCCCTTGCGCACACTCCAGTAACGGGCAATCTCGACGGGATCGGCCGTGAAGGCGATCGGCTGGGCCGTCGCGAGCGGGCGCAGCCGTTCCTCGATCTGCGCGATCTGGCGCGCGAGCTCGGCCGCATCCGCGGCGCGCGTCTCGACCAGGATCGCCGCGCCGTCGGGGCCGAGATCCTGAATCCCCGCGGGCAATCCCGGCTTGCCCTGCACCGAGCGCAGCGCCGGCCGATCGGCCAGCTCCACGGCGGACACGGGCGTCGTCTTCAGGAGTTGCACGGCCTCGCAGGCGGTCTTGAGGTCGTGATAGAGGATGAGCGCGCTCGCCTTGTCGGCGTATTCCGGCACCGTGCGGTAAGAGAGCTCGGCGATGAAGCCGAGGGTGCCCTCGGAGCCGATCATCAGGTGCGCCAGGATGTCGAGCGGATCCTCGAAGTCCACCAGCGCGTTCAGGCTGTAGCCGGTGGTGTTCTTCATGCGGAACTTGTGGCGGATGCGTGCGGCCAGCGCCTCGTTCGCCCGCGTCGCGCGGGCCAGCGCATCGAGCCGGGCGACGAATTCCGCCTTGACCGCAAGGAAGTGGGAACGGCTCGCGGGGTCGCGCGTGTCGAGCACGCTCCCGTCGGCCAGGATCACGCGCATGCCGTGCACGGTCTGATAGCTGTTCTGCGCCGTCCCGCAGCACATGCCGCTCGCGTTGTTGGCGGCGATGCCGCCGATCATCGCCGTGTCGATCGACGCCGGGTCCGGCCCGATCTTGCGTCCGAGGGGAGCCAGGCGGCGATTGGCCGCGGCCCCGATCACACCGGGTTGCAGGTGGATCAGTGTGCCGTCGTCGCTGACGCGGATGCGGCGCCAGTTGTCTCCGAGGAGCAGCAGCACCGAGTCGGTCACCGCCTGGCCGGAGAGGCTGGTGCCGGCCGCGCGGAAGGTCACGGGCGCCCGATAGTGGGCACAGAGGGCCAGCATCTTCGCGACCTCGTCCTCGGAGTCGACGACGACGACGAGCTGCGGAATCAGCCGGTAGAAGCTGCCATCGGTGCCCCAGGCCAAGCGTCGCAGGGGGTCGGTGATGAGGCGCGCTGCGGGGATGAAGCTCGCGGCCTCGCGCTGGATCGTCTCGTACGGCGGCAGTTGCATGTCCATCGGAGCCCCCTGACGCTAGAGCGGAGAAGATGAGGCCCCGCCCGTGCAGGCGAGGCCTCCGTTGCCCGATACGGTGCTGCGGCGTCAGCCGCCCACGACCATCAGAGTGAACGGGCTCACGTAAGCCTGCGCCATGATCAGGAGGCCCATCAGCATCGCCAGCGCGAGGCTGTGGAAGAAGACGTAGCGCAGGATGTCACCCTCGTGCCCGTACCAGTTGGTTGCGGTCGAGGCGACGACGATGCTCTGCGCGTCGATCATCTTGCCCATGACACCGCCCGAACTGTTGGCAGCCGCCATCAGCACCGGCGAGATGCCGAGCTGTTCCGCCGAGGTTCGCTGCAGACCGCCGAAAAGAACGTTGGAGGATGTGTCCGAACCGGTGAGGGCGACGCCGAGCCAGCCCAGCATGGCGCCGAAGAACGGATACAGCCAGCCGGTCTTGGCGAACGCGAGGCCGAGGGTGGAATCGATGCCGGCGCTCTTGGTGACGAAGCCCAGCGCCAGCATGGCCGCGATGGTGAGCAGCGAGTACTTCACGATGTTGAGCGTCTTGAGATAGGTCCGCACCATCTGCGGGAACGAGTAACCCATCACGAAGCCGGCGATGATGGATGCGATCAGAATGCCGGTGCCCGTCGCAGACAGCCAGTTGAGCGTGTACACCGCCGCCTCCGGCACGGGCTTCGGCACCACCGGCGGCATGCGGATCACCATCTTGTCGAGGCCTTCGATGGGGAACTTGAAGACCGAGATGTTGTTCAGCAGGTCCTTGATCTGCGGCAGCCCCCAGATGAAGACGAGCACGCTCAGGATGACCCACGGCATCCAGGCCTTCCACACCTCACTGCCGCTGAAGCCGTGGTGCACCCGCGCTTCGGCCGCCGCTTCACGCGTGATGGTGCCACCGGTCCGCGTCGCCTCGTGCCAGATGTGCTTCGGGTGCCAGATCCTGAGGAAGCCCGCGAGCGCAGCCATGGAAACGATCGCTGCCACGACATCCACGAGCCACGGACCATGGTAGTTGGCGACGAGAAACTGCGGGACGGCAAAGGCAACTCCGGCGACGAGGATCGCCGGCCAGATCTCCATCATGTTCTTGAATCCGACGAAGGCCCAGATCAGCCAGAACGGCACGATCACGGAGAAAAACGGTAGTTGCCGCCCGATCATCGCGGACAGTTGCAGCAGATCCAGCCCCGTCACCGCCGCGAGAACGATGACCGGCGTGCCGAGCGCACCGAATGCCACCGGTGCCGTGTTGGCGATGAGTGAAAGCCCCGCCGCCGAGAGCGGAGTGAAGCCGAGCCCCATCAGGATCGCAGCGGTAACCGCCACCGGAGTGCCGAAGCCGGCCGCGCCCTCGAAGAAGGCGCCGAAGCAGAACGCCACGAGCAACAATTGCAGGCGACGGTCGTCGGTGATGCCGGTGATGCTCTTCTGCAGGATGTTGAAGAGTCCGACGTCGTTCGTGAGGTTGTAGAGGAAGATGATGTTGAGGACGATCCAGCCGATCGGCAGCAGGCCGAAGGCGGCTCCCCAGACTGCGGTCTTGCCGGCCATCGAACCCGGCATGCCGAAGATGAAGACAGCGACCAGCAGGGCGACCACCAGACCCTGGATGGCGGCGATGTGCGCCTTGACGTGGAAAAAGGCGATCCCGCCGAGCAGCACGAGGATCGGCAGTCCCGCGCACAGCGTCGAAAGCCAGGGGTTGTTGAGGGGATCGTAGACCTGATTCCAGGGCATCGCCTTCTCCTTATGTTGGCGGACGCCAGCGGCGAGCCCGATCGGAGACCGCGTCTGGAGAGGCGGCGTGCCGACGATCCGGCTCTATCGCGGAAGATTCCGCGACGGCGCTGCGCATTCTCGTTGTAGGTCATGCACCCGGCAGGCTACGAGCCGCGCCTTTCAGCGATCGCCATCGGCGCGCAATCAGCCCGTCGGACCTGCCTTGCGTTGAAGTCAAGCGTCACATGACTTCGGCAAGGATCATAGGCTTACCGCACAAAGTTGTCAGCATGACGGAGAAATTTTCGGTTGCGCGTCGCACCAATTCGCAGTGCGGTCGGGAGACCCTGCCGAGCGCATGGACGCTCGCCCGCCGCGGCGCGGTCGAGGATTCGAGCGCGCTGGCATGCTTCTGGCACTCTCGCGCCGTACTCAGGGCGCCCAGCACCACGTCCGCGGCCTTCCTCCGGGCCCCGCCCCGCAAGTCTCAAAGCACATGGCACAGGAAAGCTTGGAAGTACTCGCCCAGGATCTGCGTCCGGGAATGTTCGTCGAGGACCTCGACCGTCCCTGGCTCGACACGCCCTTCCTGATCCAGGGGTTCCTGCTGGACGACGCTGGCGACATCGAGACCCTGCAGCAGCTTTGCCATCACGTATATGTCGACCCGTTGCGTTCCATCATCCCGGTCCCGCGGCGCGCTTCCGGCGAGGGGGCGGGTGTGCCGGGCACACCGACCAGGCGGCCCGTCGAGATGGCGAGGACGGCGCCGCACGGTGCGCACACGAGCCCGGCTCCGGCCCGAGGGCGAGCGCCCGTCACCGACGATGACCGGGCTTCGTCGGACCTGCCGGACGCAGCGGACAGGATCAAGATCACATCGCCCCGCCCGCGCGCCGCCATCGCGGGCGTTTCTCCGGCAGATTGGCGCCCCGCCGCTCCCGCCATGGCGTCCGACCCGGACGCGGGCACAGGTTTCAATCCGCTGTCCAGGCTCAAAGGGCTCTTCGACGGCATCGCCAGCACCTGGCGCGGGTCACGCATGCCGGCCGTGCCGCTGCCGGAGGTCGACGAGATACCCGTGCAGCGACCCGATCCTTTTCTCGCGCCCCCCGGGGTCAAGCTCATCATCTACCCCGATCAGCGTCCGGTGCGCGAAGAACTGCCGCGCGCCGAGAAGTCCTTCACGCGCGCCCGGGAGACGCTGGATCGACTCGCCCAGGACATGCGCACGGGGACGCACGTCGACGTGGCGGGTGTCGACGATGTCGTCAACGACATGGTCGACAGCATGATCGCCAATCCGGACGCGCTGATGTGGATCGCACGCATGCGCCAGCAGCACAGCGATGTCTATTCGCACGGCGTCCAGGTCGGCGTCTACCTGCTCGCGCTCGGACGGCATCTCGGCTTCCCGAAGGCGCAGCTCGGCCATCTGGGCACCATGGGCATGCTGCTGGACCTCGGCAAGACCGCGCTTCCCCGCACCCTGCTGGAGAAGCCGGGACGGCTGACGGACGAGGAGTTCGAGCTCATGAAGCGCCACGTCGATTACGGGCTGGAGGTCGTCTCCTCGGGGCCGAAGGCGCTGCATCCCGACATCATCGAAGGCATCGCGCAGCATCACGAACGCCTCAATGGCCTCGGTTATCCGAAGGGACTGCGCGGCGACGAGATCGGCGTCTACGGGCGCATGGCCGGCATCGCCGACTGCTTCGCCGCACTCACCTCGCCGCGTCCCTACGCCGAGACGCTGTCCGTGAGCGACGCCATGATGCGCCTGTACAAATGGGGCGGAGAGCATTTCTCCCAGCCTCTGGTCGAGAAGCTGGTGCAGGGAATCGGCGTCTTCCCGGTCGGCTCGCTCGTGGAACTCTCGTCGGGCGAAGTGGCGGTGGTGATACGCCACAACCGCGTGCGCCGCCTGCAGCCGGCGGTGCTGGTCATCGCCGGGGCGGACAAGCAGCCCCTGCAGCGGTTTCGCACGCTCGACCTTCTGCACGACACGAACCTGCCGGCCGGTGCCCGCATCCAGGTGCGGCGCGGCCTGCCGGCTGGCGCCTACGGCCTCGACACCAGCGCGTGCTATCTGAGCGCGGCGTGATCGCGGTCCGGATGACAGCTCGGTAGCTCCGATGTCGGTTCCCATCGTCGCCCTCGATCCGGTGCTACGCAGCCCGGACCGGCGCCCGAGACAGCTGGAGCCGCGCGCACTGCTCGAGTACGCGACGCGTGCCATGCTCGCCCGCGCCGAGGCGACGAGGACGCTGGCGCTGCTGGTCGTCGACCTGCGCCGCCCCGACCGTCTCGACGCGCTCATGGGCAAGGCCGCCTCGGAAGCCCGCCTCGAGCACGTCCTCGATCGTCTCGATGCGCTGCTGCGTGCCGTCGACCGCTATGCCGCAGTCAGCCGCGACGAGATCTGGCTGGTGCTCCCCGATCTCGGGAATGCGAGCCTGGCAGTGCTTGCCGCCATCCGGATCGTGCACGAGCTGGAGGTGCCCGACTCCGCCGGCGAGCCCGAGTTCCAGCTCCGCCCGTGCGTGGGTATCGCCTATTTCCCGGAGCACGCCGGTGACATGACCCAGCTTGTGCGCCTGGCAGATGCCGCGTGCCAGGCCGCTGCCCTGACGGAGGAAGGCTACTGCGTCGCGCAGCCGCGCCAGACGCCCTCGATCACGCGCACTTCCGAGCTGGCGGACCTCGTGCGCGAAGCGCTCAGGACGAACGCGCTCGA
>JAEUMW010000317.1 GCA_016791345.1 Betaproteobacteria bacterium
CCCGGCGCGCCTGCACCGCGAGCTGCTCGCGCAGCTTGACCTGGCCGACGAGCGCGTCCTCGGTTTCGCGAAATGCCGTCTGGATCGCCTGCTGATACTGGTAGAGCGCCTGCTGCTTGCGCGCTTCCGCCTGCGCGACCCGGCCGCGGATGGCGCCCGCGGTGAAGATCGGCACGCTGATGGTGGGGCCGAAGCTCCATGTCCGCGTGTCGCCGGTGAAGAGTCTGCTCCACTGCGTGCTGAGCGTGCCGGCCTGGCCCGTGAGCGAGATGGTCGGATAGTAGAGCGCCTTTGCCGCGCCGATGTCGGCGTTGGCAGCGACGAGCGTCTGCTCCGCCTGCAGGAGGTCGGGGCGCTGCTCCAGCAGATCCGAAGGCAGTCCGGCCGGCACCACCGGCAGCGCGAGCTCGTCCAGCGTGCGACCGCGCGGAATCGGCCCCGGGTTTTCCCCGAGCAGCACCGAGATCAGGTTCTCCTGCTGCGTGATCTGGCGTTCGAGATCGGGGATGGCGGCGAGCGCCTGCTCGTACTCGGAGCGCATCTGGTTCAGTTCGAGCTCGGCGATCACGCCACCCTTGAAGCGCAGCTCGAAGAGCCGCAGGCTTTCGCCCCGCGAGGCAGCCGTGCGACGCGAGATCTCCAGCTGCTTGTCGAGGTCGCGCAGCGTGATGTACTCGTTGGCGACGGCTGCGACCAGCGCGAGCAGGGTGGCGCGGCGACCGTCCTCTGTGGCGAGCAGGGTAGCGCGCGCCGATTCGGTCTGGCGCTGCAGCTTGCCGAAGAAATCGATCTCCCAGGACGCCGTAAGCAACACCTGATAGGTGTTGAAGGTGCGCCGCACGTCGTCCTGCAGCGTCGTCGTCCCGCTGTATCGACTGACCTGCTGCCGTGCGAAACCGGCGCCGGCACCGACCTGCGGAAAGAGCTGTGAACGTGTCGTGCCGAGCACCCCGGCGGCTTCCTCGACGCGGGCGGCGGCGATGCGCACGTCCTTGTTCTGGGCGAGCGCCGTGCCGATGAGCTGATTCAGCACCGGATCGTCGAACTGCTGCCACCAGCTCGTGTTCACGAGATCCGCTGCCTGGCCTGCGTCGTAGCGGAAGGCCGCGGGCGCATCGACGTCCGGGCGAACATAGTCGGGGCCGACCTTGCAGCCGCCGAGCATGGTTGCGACGCAGGCAGCGATCAGGAGCTTGCGCATGTCAGCGAGCGTCCGGTTCGACGCGCGATCGGGTCTCGCGCATCAATCCCCCTCGTGTTTGCCGTGCGGCGCCGGCGTGACCGTCGCGCCGCCGCCCGGACCCGGTGTTGGAGGTGGCAGATCAGGAGGCTCGGTGCCGCTCAAGGGAGCGGCGGGCTTGCGCCCGACTTTCTCAGTGAACGACTCGATCAGCCAGTAGAACATCGGGATGAAGAAGACGGCGATCACGGTCGCCGCCAGCATCCCGCCGATGACGCCGGTGCCGATCGAGTGGCGGCTGTTCGCCGCCGCCCCGGTGGCGATGGCAAGCGGCACACAGCCCAGGATGAAGGCGAAGGAGGTCATCACGATCGGGCGCAGCCGCTCGCGGGCGGCGGTGAGCGCCGCATCGAGCGGGGACTTCCCGGCCTCGCGATTGAGCACGGCGAACTCGAAGATGAGGATCGCGTTCTTGGCGGCGAGCGCGATCAGCATGGTGAGCCCGATCTGGAAGTAGATGTTGTTCTCCTGACCGCGCAGCCAGATCGCCACGATCGCGCCGAAGATCGCGAACGGCACCGCCAGCAGCACGCCGGCCGGCAGCGACCATTTCTCGTATTGCGCGGCGAGGATGAGGAACACCATGATGAGGCCGAAGATGAAGACGACGAACGAAGTTCCGCCGGACTTCTTTTCTTCGAAGGACTGTCCGCTCCAGGCATAGCCGAAGCCCTCCGGCAGTACTTCCTCGGCGACGGCCTCCATCGTCGCGATGCCTTCGCCCGTGCTGAAGCCCGGCGCCGCATCCGCCGTGATCTTGATCGCCGGGAAATTGTTGAAGCGGGTGACGATGTCGGGGCCGGTGACGTAGCGGGTGGTCACCAGCGCCTTGAGCGGCACCATCTTGCCCGCGTCGCTGCGCACATAAAGATTGTCGAGATCGTCCGGCTTGAGACGGAACTCGGGCTCGGCCTGCAGGATCACCTGCCACAGCCGGCTGAACTTGTTGAACTGGCTTACGTACAGCGATCCGAACAGGATCTGCACGGTGTTGTAGACATCCTGCACCGGGACACCGAGGGTTTCCGCCTTCGCGCGGTCAACGTCGACCAGCATCTGCTGCGAGTTGGCGTCGAACGTGGCGGTGATGCGGGTGAGCTCGGGCCGCTGACGCACCTTGGCGAGGTACTGCTGGAGGATGTCCTGAAACTGTTGGATCGAGGTGTCACCCTGCGCCTGCAGCCAGAATTCCATCCCGCCGGTAGTACCCAGGCCGGGGATCGACGGCGGGTTGATCGGCAGCACGATCGCTTCCTT
>JAEUMW010000318.1 GCA_016791345.1 Betaproteobacteria bacterium
ATGGTCGAGCTGGAACGCAAGCTCAACCAGATGCATCCGGCCGACGTCGCCTACATCCTCGAAGCGCTGCCGCTCACCGATCGCCTGCAGGTGTGGGATCTGGTGCGCGCCGAGCGCGATGGCGAGATTCTGCTGGAAGTATCGGAACCGGTGCGCGAGACCCTCATCGCGCACATGGATCGCGAAGAGCTCGTGGCGGCGGCCGAGCAGCTCGACAGCGACGAGATCGCGGACATCGCCGGGGAGCTCCCGCGCGAGGTCATCGCCGACGTGTTCAACCTGCTGCCGATCGAGGAGCGCGAGCAGCTGCGCGCGGCGCTGTCCTACCCCGACGACACGGTCGGCGCGCTGATGGACTTCGGCATGGTGACGATCCGCGAGGACGTGACGCTGGAGGTCGTGCTGCGCTATCTGCGCCGGATCGGCGAACTGCCGAGCCACACGGACACGCTCTTCGTCGTCGATCGCAAGAACGCCCTGCGCGGCATCCTGATGCTGAATCAATTACTGCTGAACGAGCCCGAAGCGCGGGTGAGCGCGCTGGTGGACCGCGACGTCGTCACCTTCCAGCCGGACGACGGGGCGCATCAGGCGGCCGAGGCCTTCGAGCGCTACAACCTGATCTCGGCGCCGGTGATCGATGCCGCCGGCAAGCTGATCGGGCGCGTCACCGTCGAGGCGGTGATGGACTACATCCGCGAGGCGACCGATACCGAACTGCTGAAGAAAGGCGGCCTGCGCGAGGAAGAGGACATCTTCGCGCCGGTCTGGAACAGTCTGCGCAACCGCTGGACCTGGCTCGCCATCAACATGGTCACCGCCTTCGTCGCCTCGCGCGTGATCGGTGCCTTCGAAGGCTCGATCGAGAAGATCGTGGCGCTGGCGGCGCTGATGCCGATCGTGGCAGGCATCGGCGGCAATTCCGGCAATCAGACCATCACCATGATCGTCCGCGCGCTCGCTCTCGGGCAGATCACCGGCGGCAATGCGCGCAAGCTGGTTGCCAAGGAGCTTCTGATCGCCCTCATCAACGGTCTGCTGTGGGGAACCATCCTCGGTGTGCTGGCGTTCCTGCTCTACAACAACTTTGCGCTCGGCATGGTGATGATGGCGGCGATGACCCTCAATCTGCTGCTCGCAGCGCTCGCCGGTGTCACCATTCCCTTCGTCATGTACAAGCTCGGACGGGATCCGGCCGTGGGTTCCAGCGTGATGATCACTGCACTTACCGATAGCGGCGGCTTCTTCATCTTCCTCGGCCTCGCGACATTCTTTCTGATCTGACGGTTTCGGAAATCCGACCGTGCTTCGTTCCGTGTGCACTTCGCTTCTCGGCCGCTGCCTCGTCCTCGCGCTCGTCCTGCTGAGCGCGGGGTGCTCGTCGCTGACAGCGCTCAACGCGAGCGTTCCCGACGACGGCTTCGTCGTCAGTCGCGGTCACGCGTTCGGCACCCTGCCGCGGCAGCAGCTCGATGTCTATGTTCCGAGGAATCTGAGCGGGCCGGCGCCGGTGGTCGTGTTCTTCTACGGCGGTGCGTGGCAGCACGGCCGGCGAGGCGACTATAAGTTCGTCGGCGAGGCGCTGACCTCGAAGGGATTCGTCGTCGTCATCCCCGACTACCGGCTCTACCCGGAAGTGAAGTTTCCAGCGTTTTTGGAGGACGGCGGCGCCGCCGTGGCCTGGACGCAGCGCGAAATCGGGCGCTTCGGCGGCGACCCGCACCGCATCTTCCTCATGGGGCACTCTGCCGGCGCCTACAACGCCGCGATGGTGGCACTGGACGCCCACTACGTCGAAGCGGCGGGCGGGCGGCACGCCGACGTGATCGGCTTCATCGGCCTGGCCGGACCCTACGACATCCGGCCCGATACCAGTATCATCCTCGACAGCATCTTCGGCGCTACACCCGATCTGCGCCTGGCGCAGCCCGCGAACTTCGTGGAGACCGATTCGCCCCGCGCGTTGCTGCTCTATGCCGAGCACGACACGACTGTGCTTCCGGTGCACTCCAGGCGCCTCGCACAGCGCTTTCGCGCCGTCAGCGGACGAGTCACGGAGGTGGGCTACCCCGACCTCGGACACGCCAGCATCGTCGGTGTGCTGGCGAAACCCTATCAGGGCCGTGCGCCGGTCCTGGAGGAGGTCACCCGTTTCATCACGAGCGGCGACACGCAGTTCGCGTCTTCGCCGCTGTCGGTCAAGTGAGGTCTTCATGAGAGTTTTCCGGGTTGAAACAGGATGGGCGATGGAGGACGTGCGCCTCGGCGCGCACCCCGATCCACTGCCGGGGCCAGGCGAGATACGTCTTTCCATGCGCGCCTCGGCGCTCAACTATCGCGACCTGCTGGTGCCGCTGCGCGGTTATGGCTCACGCCAGCGCAAACTGCCGCTGGTGCTGCTGGGCGATGGGGCGGGCGTCGTGGACATGATCGGGAACGGCGTCACGCGCTTTGCCGTGGGGGACCGCGTGTGTCCGCTCGCCTATCCGACCTGGGTGTGCGGCGAACCCACTGCCGAAAGACTGGGGGCGAGCCTCGGCTGCGAGGTCGACGGCACCATGGCCGACTACATGGTGGTGTCCGAGGCGTGTGCCGTGCGGGTGCCGGATCATCTCAGCTACATCGAAGCGGCCACGCTCCCCTGCGCCGCCGTCACGGCGTGGCGTGCCCTGGTCACCGAGGGACGTGTCAAGGCCGGAGACAAAGTCCTGATCCAGGGCACCGGCGGTGTTTCGCTCTTCGCCCTCCAGTTCGCGAAGGCGCTCGGGGCTTACGTCATCGTGACGTCCTCCAGCGACGAGAAGCTCGAGCGCGCGCAGGGAATGGGGGCGGACGCCTGCATCAACTACCGTACGGTAGCGGAATGGGGGCGCCGCGCGCGCGAGATCGCAAGCGGCGACGGTGTGGATCACATCGTCGAGGTGGGTGGTCAGCAAACGCTGCCGCAGTCGCTGCGCGCCATCCGCGTGGGCGGAACGATCAGCATGATCGGCGTGTTGTCGGGGGGCGTCATGGACACGCGTCTCGGTCCGATCGTGACGCGGCACATCCGCATGCAGGGGATCACGGTCGGCAGCCGCGACGACTTCGAGGCGATGGCGCGCGCCATTGCACTGCATGGCCTGCGCCCGGCCATCGACCGCGTTTTCCCGTTCGAGGAACTGCGTGCCGCGCTCGATTACCTCGCGCGCGGGCAGCACTTCGGCAAGATCTGCATCGCCCACTGACGCGGTGCGTGCTGCGCCGAGTCGAGGCGGCGAGCCCGGCGTGGATCCGGGCTAGAATGCTGGCCTTCGGCATCTTTGCCGTCATCGCGTTGCGCCCATGGCCAAGGTCTTTCGCCGCCTGTTTCCGAAGCACATCACCGACCCCCTGTTGCAGCAGGCCGCCTTGTCGCAGGAAATGGCCCGCGTGCGCGCCGAGATCCGTCGCGACATGCCGGACAATCTGCTGCTCAAGGGATACAAGGTCTACTCGCAGACGGACGAGGACGGCATCATCGCGGCCGTCTTCGATCGCATCGGCGGCGGGCGCACCTTCATCGAGATCGGCTCCGGCAACGGCACGGAGAACAACACGCACGCGCTGTTGCTTCGCGGCTGGCGCGGCGTCTGGGTCGATGGCAGGGCCGACCGCATCGCCTTCGTCCGCTCCGAGGTCGGATCGACACCGGACCTGCTGGCCGAGCAGGCATTCGTTACCCGCGAGAACGTTCCCACGCTCGCCGCAGACTGGCTGCGGCGTCTCGGCACCCAGGCGATCGATTTCTTCTCGCTCGACATCGACGGCAACGACCTGCACGTGCTGCTGGCAGCGCTGGGCGTCTTCAGGCCGCGCGTGATCTGCGTCGAGTACAACGCCAAGTTTCCGCCGCCGCTGGAGCTTGCGATCGAATACGATCCCAAGCATGTGTGGAGCGGCGACGATTATCACGGCGTGTCGCTCGCGGCGCTGGTCTCGGCCCTGAGACCGCTCGGCTACACCCTGGTGACCTGCAATATCGCCGGCGTCAACGCGTTCTTCGTGGCCGACGCCGTGGCCGGGGCGTTCACGCTGTACGAGCCGGCACGGCTGTTCCAGCCTTCACGCTTTCATCTGTGCAGCTTCGAAAGCGGACACACGCCATCGCTCAAATTCCTGCGGCACGCCCTGGCGCGCCGCCGAACGTGAGAGCGCGGGTCAGCTGTGAGCGACGTAAACGATGCCGGGTTCGAGGAACAGCTCTTTCGGGCCGATCTCGAACAGGCGG
The DNA here is from genome assembly GCA_016791345.1 of Betaproteobacteria bacterium. NCBI lineage: Bacteria > Pseudomonadati > Pseudomonadota > Betaproteobacteria > Betaproteobacteria bacterium. The sequence continues at coordinate 4,250 of JAEUMW010000318.1, forward strand.
GGGATAGGCACGACGCGTTCGAAGTCGTAGCGCATGCCTTTGAAGGTCACGTAGCGGTAGATGTCGGAGCCACGATACCGGCCGATGATCTCGGCCACGCTGTCGAGCGCGTCGCAGCGCCGCAGGATGACGCCGTAGCGCAGAAAGTTCGATGGGTCGTTGAGGCGCGCGAGATGCCGGCGCAGGAGGATGAAGATCGGCAGGTAGCAGACGGCGAGGATCAGCGCTGCCGTGAACAGGAACCGGAGACCTTCCCAGACGACCTCGCCGAAATCCATCGCATCACCCGCTTGCAAACGACCACCAGATGCCTTGGGCTGTGAGCAAAATTTCGGCCAATCGTTCCGCGGGAATATTGCCGCTTTCGCCGCGCCGGGTTGCCGGCGCACGCCGTCGCGGCAAGGGGAACGCGGTCCGCAGTCAAGGCATTGCGCCGACCGGGGTGAAGTCAGCGCTGTCGCTCGCTCGACCCGGATAGCTCCTTGCACTCAAGTCTGCCGGCGGGACCTTTCGCAGACCTTTCGGCGTGATCTCACGTCGGTTGCCGGCGTCGCGCGGTGCGCACGAATGCGAAGGATGATTGGAGGCGGCCGCGCGGTGACATGCCAGGCATGCGGGCCTGGCCGTGACGCGAGCGGGAGTGCGGCTTTGCGATGCAGAGGGCGCGCCGCAAGACAAACCCCCGGGGCGCGATGCGCCGCCGGGGGCTGAGCACCCCTGGGTCCTCAGGCTGACGCGGCCACGCGCGGGCGACGCGCCGTCTTCGCGGCGGGTTTCGCAGTCGTGGCGCGGCGACGTGTCGTTCCGTTCGCTGCGCTCTTCTTCGTTGCGCCGTTGGTCTTGCGCGGCGCTGCCTTCACGGTTGCCTTCTTGGCAATCGTTTTCTTCGCGGCTGCTTTCTTCACCGCAGCCTTCTTCGGTGCAGCCTTCTTCGGCGCACCTGCTCTCTTCGGCGCACCTGCTCTCTTCGGCGCACCTGCTCTCTTCGCCGCGGTGGTGCGTGCAGGCTTCTTCGCGGCAGTCTTCCTCGCGGGTGCGGCCTTCTTCGCTGCCGCCTTTCTTGCCGAAGTGACGCCTTTCTTCGCCGTCGTCTTACGCGCCGGTTTCTTGGTGACGGCCCGCTTGACCGTCGCCGCCTTGGTGCCGATCTTCCTGGCGACTTTCTTCAGAACCTTCCTGGCTGCGGTTTTGCGGACTGCGCCCGCGGTCTTTCTTGCCGCGGTCTTGCGCGTCGTCGCCTTCTTCGCCGGCTTTCGCGCCGTTGCCTTCTTCGCTCCTGGTTCTGCCATCAATGTCTCCATCTGGTCTGTTCCTCCAAGGAACCCTGTTGCCATTGCTACCCATCCAGCTCTCTCAGGCAGCCCGTAGCGCGCATGCGCATATCATCGGAACGCGACGACATACCGCGCGATTCGGATTGTAGGCACGTATGCAACGCAGGCACAACACGTTGTGCGCGATTCTTCAGGGACTTGCGACGGATGGATGATGAGCGAAGCGACGTCGACGCGTCGGCCGGAGTGCCTTGCGCCCCCTCAGGGGAGCGGATGTTCGCGTGCGAAGAGTTCCGGAATCGTCTCGCGGTCGCGGATCACGTGCCAGACGGAACCGTCCGCCATCACCTCGGCCGCGCGCGGGCGCGTGTTGTAGTTGGAGCTCATGCTCATGCCGTACGCGCCGGCCGACATGATCGCAATGAGGTCACCCTCGGCGAGGGCGAGTTCGCGGTCCCGTGCCAGGAAGTCCCCGCTCTCGCACACCGGGCCGACGATATCGAAGACATCGGCGGCGGCATCGGCGTGCTGCGCCACCGGCAACACCGAGTGATACGCGTCGTAAAGAGCGGGCCGCATGAGGTCGTTCATCGCCGCGTCCACCACCGCGAAGTTGCGTGTTTCGCCGTGTTTCAGGTACTCGACGCGGGTGAGCAGCAACCCGCCATTGCCGACGAGTGAGCGCCCGGGTTCGAGAATCAGGCGCTCGCGCCGGCCCGCCAGCCGTCCGCCAATGGCACGAGCATACGCCGGCAGCGACAGCGGTTCTTCGTCGCGGTAGCGGATGCCGATGCCGCCGCCCAGGTCGATGTGCTCGAGCACGATGCCCGCCGACCCCAATTGGGCGACCAGTTCGAGGATGCGCTCGAATGCCTCCAGGTAGGGTGCGATCTCGGTGATCTGCGATCCGATGTGGCAATCGATGCCGACGATGCGCACGTTGGAAAGGCGCTGCGCGTGCAGGTACAGCGCCACGGCGTCACCGTGCGGGATGCCGAACTTGTTGTCCTTGAGCCCCGTCGAGATGTAGGGATGCGTGCCCGGATCGACATCCGGGTTGACGCGAAAGGACACCGGAGCGACCTTGTTCATCGCGGCCGCCACGCGATTCAGCCGCTCGAGCTCCGAAGACGATTCGATGTTGAAGCAGAGGATGTCGTGCGTCAAAGCAAAGCGCATCTCCGCCTCGCTCTTGCCGACGCCGGAGAAGACCACGCGTCCCGGTGCGCCGCCGGCAGCGAGCACGCGGGCGAGTTCGCCGCCCGAGACGATGTCGAAACCGCTGCCCAACTGCGCGAAGAGACCAAGAATCGCGAGATTGCTGTTGGCTTTCGCCGCGTAGCAGATGAGCGGCTCCGTTTCGGCGAACGCCTCGGAATAGGCGGCATAGGCGGCAGTCAGCGCCGCGCGCGAATACACGAAGCAGGGCGTGCCGAGCGACGTGGCGATGGTCGCGAGCGAGACCGATTCGGCGCAGAGGACGCCGTCGCGATAACCGAAGGGATTCACTGGCGGTAGTGTCAGTGCGGCGGCGCAGACGGCCCGAATGGCTCCTCCGACGTGTCGAAATCCGGCGAAGTCGCAGGTTCGGAGTCAGCCTCCGGTGCTGTCGAAGCGGCCGGTGCCGGGGTTGGCGCGGCGGGGCCTGGTGTGCTCTTTTGCGTGGCGCCGGGCTCGCTGTCTCGCCGCTTTGCGGCAGCCTCGAGCCGCTCGCGGCGTTCCTCGGCCTTCTTCCTCTGCTCGGCTGTTTCGATGTAGAGCGGCCCCTTGATGCCGCAACCCTGGACGCAGAGCAGGAGAGCCATCAGGAGCGCGCGACGATGCATGGCTGCATTATACGCGGCTGCCCGGATGCCCCGGCGATCCTCAGGGCACCGGCATGAGCAGCAGGCGACGGCCGATCTCGTTCAGCTCGGCGCGCCGCTCGCGGTGATCCGGGCATCGACGCACCACGTGTCCCCAGAAGCGGACGCCGTGATTCATCTCGTGGAAATGCGCGAGCTCATGCACGACGACGTATTCGACAAGGGCTTCGCGTGCCTGTATCAGTCGCCAGTTGACGCGGATTGCGCCATCGCTGCTGCAACTGCCCCAGCGGGTGCGTGCACTCGAAAGGAAGACCCGCGGCACCGGCACCTGCATGAGCGGCGCAAGACGCGCGGCATGCTCCGTGAATACTTCGAGCGCCGCGGCGCGCAGCCACCGCATGCCGACTCGCTGCACGTTCACCGCATCCGCAGGGGCCGGCACGACGATCAGCAGACGGTCATGCAGCCGCGTCGCGCGGGGTCGACCGTGGCCCGCCGCCACTTCGAGTGTCAGAACGCGCCCGAGGTACTGCAACTCGTCTCCCGTCTGCCAGGCGATCGGTGTCGGGCGCTGTTGCACCCACATCGCCAGTCGCGTGAGCAGCCACTGCTCGGATTCGCGCAGGGCGGTGAGCAGCCGCTGCTCCGAGCAGCGCCAGGGCACGCTCACCGTGAGGCCGCGCTCGTCGATGTGCAGACTGACGCTGCGCCGCCGTGCGCTGCGCCGCAGCCGGAAGTTGACCTCGGCCTCGCCCAGGCGGACGGTGCGGCTTTCTTCCGTGCGTTCGACCGTTCTCATGCCGCCTGCGCTGCCGTGCCGCTGATGCGGTCCATCTCGCTCTCGATCCAGGTTTCGACCCGGCGTGTCAGCTCCTCGGGTTCGAGTCGGCTGGCGTCGATCGGCGCCCCGACGACGAGCGTGATGAGACCGGGATAGCGGACCAGCGCATTGCGACCCCACAGCTCGCCGGCGTTGTGCGCCACCGGCACCACCGGTGCGCCGGTCTTGCAGGCGAGCCACGCGCCGCCAGCCTGATACTTGCCGCGCGTGCCCGGCGTCACTCGCGTGCCCTCGGGGAAGATGACCACGGAAAAGCCCTGCGCGAGCCGCTCGCGTCCCTGTCGCAGCGTCTGCTTGATGCTGCGCATGCCGGCACCGCGATCGATCGCGATCGGCGACATGAGGGCGAGTCCCCAGCCGAAGAACGGGATCCACAAAAGCTCGCGCTTGACGACATAGACATGCGGCGGAAACAGCACCTGCAGCGCCATCGTCTCCCAGGCGGACTGGTGCTTGGCCATGATGATCGACGGCTCGCGCGGAATGTTCTCGCGCCCGGCGACGTCGAAGCGGATGCCGAGCACGATGCGGGCGAGCCAGACCATGGTCTTCGCCCAGCAGCTGATGACCCGATAGCGGGCGATCGGCGACAGCGGAAAGGTCGCGAGCACGACCAACGCGTAGGGCGGCGTGATGGCGACCTGCAGCAGCAGATAAAGGCTCGAACGCAAGACGGCGGCGGCCTGCCTCATGCGGCGAGAATGCGATCCACCGCCTGGGCGAGATCCTCCACCACTACCGTCCCCTCGGGCAGTCCTCCGGCTTCCACGGTCTTGGCACCCTTGCCGGTCAGCACCAGGTACGGCTGTGCGCCCATGGCAACGGAAGCTTCCAGGTCGCGCAGGGAATCGCCCACGCTGGGCACACCGGTGAGATCGACGTTGAAGCGTCGCGCGATCTCCTGCAGCATGCCGGGCCGCGGCTTGCGGCACTCGCAGTCGGCGTCGCTCGCGTGCGGACAGTAGAACACTGCGTCGATGCGTCCGCCGACCTGCGCGAGCGCCTTGTGCATCTTGCCGTTGATCTCGTTCAGGGTGCTCATATCTAGCAGGCCGCGGCCGACACCGGACTGGTTCGAGGCGACCACCACGCGGAAACCGGCCTGATTGAGGCGGGCGATGGCCTCCAGGCTGCCGGGGATGGGCTTCCACTCCGCCGGCGACTTGATGAACTGGGCGCTGTCGAAATTGATGACGCCGTCGCGGTCGAGGATGACGAGCTTCATGTCGGGGTAAGGCGCCGTGAACGCCGGGCGTGCCGTGCTGCAGTCGGGATTGTACCTTTCTCCCCGCCCGCTTCACCGTCCGCGGCGGGTCATCCCGCCAGCCTGGAGATGTCGGCGACCTGATTCATGAGTTCCCCGAGCTGGCGCAACAGGGCGAGCCGGTTCGCACGCAGCGGCGCGTCGTCGCACATAACCAGCACCTTGTCGAAGAAGGTGTCGACGCTGTCGCGGGCGGTCGCCAGCAACTGCAGGGCCTGATGGTAATCCTCGGCGGCGATCAGGCTCGCGACCCTGGGCTCAAGCTGGGTCATGGTGTCGAACAATGCCCGCTCGGCGGGCTCCACAAGCAGCGCAAACTCCGCCCGGCCGGCCGGCGCCGCGGTCTTTCTGAGTATGTTGCGGATGCGCTTGTTGGCCGCCGCGAGGCTTGCCGACTCCGGCAGGCGGCGGAAGCTCTGCACCGCCACGAGCCGCGGCTGCACGAGGTCGACGCGGGTCGGCTGCTGGCTTGCCACGGCGTCGATCTCGGCCGGCTCGAAGCCGCGCTCACGCAGATAGTTGCGCAGCCGTTCCAGCATGAAGAGATGCACGTCGACGGCGACGCTGTCGGCTACCACGTCGGGTGCGTACTGGCCTTTCGCCAGCGCCAGCAACTCCATGAGATCGAGCGGCAGCGACTTCTCGAACAGGATGCGCAGCACGCCCAGCGCATGGCGGCGCAGCGCGAACGGGTCCTTGTCCCCGGTCGGTTGCAGACCGATGCCGAAGATGCCGACCAGCGTGTCGAGCTTGTCCGCGAGTGCGACGGCCGCCGCCACGTTGTCATCGGGCAGGCTGTCGTTGGCGAAGCGCGGGTGATAGTGCGCCTCGATCGCGCGCGCCACCGGCTCCGGTTCGCCGTCGTGGCGGGCGTAGTGCATGCCCATGATCCCCTGCAGCTCCGGAAACTCCCCGACCATTCCGGTGACGAGATCGGCCTTGGCGAGCTGCGCCGCGCGCTCGGCATGGGCGGTATCGGCACCGAGGCGCACAGCGATGAAAGCCGCCGTCTTGGTGATCCGCTGCACGCGATCGAGCTGACTGCCGAGCTTGTTGTGGTAGACGATGTTCCCGAGTTGCGGCACGCGCGCTTCGAGCTTCTGCTTGCGATCCTGCTCGAAGAAGAAGCGGGCGTCGGCGAGCCGCGGCCGCACCACGCGCTCGTTGCCGTCGATGATCGCGGTGGGATCCTCCACCTCCATGTTGCTCACGATGAGGAACTT
>JAEUMW010000319.1 GCA_016791345.1 Betaproteobacteria bacterium
AAGGGCGCGGGGAAGATCGGTCTCACCGGTCCGCGCCCGCGGCTCGCCCTGGACGTGACCGCGCCCGTCATCCAGCTCGACGACTTCCCGCTGCCGGAACGTCTCGCCGACGATCCGGAGCCCACCCTGACGGCGGCCGGCCTTCGCGCCACGGCCCGCGGCGTGGCACGGCGCACCGAGCGCCTGCTGAACGCGCAGTTTCTCCAGCGGTTCAATGTCGCCATCGACGCGCAGGTGAAGGAAGTGCTGTCCGGCACCGACCGGCTCGTCGACGGTCACCTCCGCATCCAGGTGGACGACGGACATCTGTACCTGGGCCCCGCGCGGGTGAACCTGCCCGGCGGCACCCTGACGCTGGCGCTTGCCTACGATCCGAAACCGTCCGAGGTCGACTTCAAGGTCGGTGCCTACGTCGACCGTTTCGACTACGGCATCATCGCGCGTCGTCTGCGGCGCGGCGAGGACGTGCGTGGGCTGATCAGCGCCCAGATCGACCTCGCCAGCCGTGGTCAGTCGCTCGACAGGATCATGCAGCATGCGGACGGCAAGGTGGATTTCGTCATCTGGCCGGAGGAACTCGGTGGGCGCATCTTCAACCTGTGGTCGGTCAACCTGCTGCTGGCGGTCCTGCCGATGATCGATCCCGGCGGCGAGGCGCACGTGAACTGCATGGTCGGCAGGTTCGATCTGCGCGACGGCGTGGTGACCGACGACAAGATGCTGATCGACACCACCCGCGTGCGCGTGCGTGGCACCGGTCACGCGAATCTCCGGACGGATGACATCGATCTCGTCTTCCGCCCGCGCGCCAAGGGCCTGGCACTGTTCCGCCTGCAATACCCGCTGCGCGTCACCGGCACGCTCACCGACTACAGCATCGGCATCGACCGTCGCGAGATCATCCCGGCGACGCTCCGCATGCTGGCCTCGCCGATCCTGGTGCCGTGGGAACGGCTCACCCGCGGTCCGCTGCCGCGTGACGGCGCGGATGTGTGCACCGACCCCATGCGACAGTAAGGCTCAGGGTCCGGCGAACGGCTGCGCATCCCCGTCGTCCGGCAGGAAAGTCGAGAGCAGGGCTTCGAGGCGTACCGGGCGCACCTGCGGCGATGTCACCGCGAGGTTGCGTCCGGTCGGGCCGGAGGGGTGGTCGATGCCTTCGGCCACCCGCTCCAGGACGTACGGGAAGAACGGATTGGACGGCAGCCGCGTCAGGAAATCCTGATCCACGACGAGCGCGCCGCGCTCGCCGCGTGCCTCCAACGCGCCGAGGCTGAAGCCGAATTCGTCGCGCGTTTTCGGATCCGGACGCATGCCGTAGAGCGGATCGTCCATCGGGATCGGGATCGACAGGTGCGACAGCGAGAATATGTCCTGCGGATAAGGCAGCGTGAGCGGACGCGCGACGGCTTCCAGCTGTCCGGGCGCGATGCTGCGTTCCACCGTCGATTCGCTGTCGTCGTTCGCGTTCGCGATCGCCGTGAAGCGATAGGTCTGCGGCGTGGTCGGCGTCAGCCGCTCCAGGGCGACGTACGACGAAGGCCGCAGCAGCGGGCCGAATTTCACCGTCCGGTTGACATCGAAGAGCACGATCTCGCTGCCGTTGTCGGGGAGGTTCTCGTAGAGCGCCGTGAGGATCGCCGGCGTGCTGACGGTGAAGTCGATGACCGACTGGAACGTCAGCACCGGCGGCAAGCGGTTGAGCAGGCTCGCGCGCGCCATGCGCTGGATCTGCGCCTGCAGCGCGTCGGTCAGTCGGAACGACTGGCGGGCACCGTTGACGGGAAACGAGTTGTACTTGAACGGGTTGAATTCCGGCACCACGCTGAGCCAGGCGGCATTGGCGAACGGCGGCAGGATCGCCGGCAGGCCGGCGAGTCCGGCAAAGCGGGCAAAGCGCGTGATCCCGATCATCGGCGTGAAGAGCACGATGCGGCTGGCTTGCGGCAGCTTCGGATCCTCGATCGCATCGAGCGCGTACTTCATCGCCAGCGCGCCGCCGTTCGAGAAGCCGACGAGATGCAGCGGCGCCGGCGCCGGGACGCGACGGCGGGCCTCGCGCACGGCGAGCCGCGTGGCCGCCATCCAGTCTTCCCAGCGCACGTCGGTCAATCCCGCCGGCACGGTGCCGTGGCCCGGCATGCGCACGCCGAACACGAGGTAGCCGTGGTCGCGGTAGAGCCTGGCGATGTGCCGCAGGCTGTACGGCGAGTCGGTGAGCCCGTGCAGCAGGACGGCGGTGCCGACCGGAGCGCCATCCGGTTCCAGCACGTAAGAGCGGTTCCAGTTCTGCGCAAAGCGCGCGGGATAGACCGGGCTCTGCTCGAAGTAGCGGTTGATCGGCGCGCGCGCGTCGGGCGGCAGCTTCTGGCTGACTTCCCTGCGCACGCTGTCGAAGATTACATCCTCCTGCGCGAGATAGCGCGCCCAGTCGGCCTGGTCGAGCTCGGCTGCGCGCAGCTCGGTCGGCACGAAGGTGTGCCACGGCTGCAGCGACGGGCCACTCAAGGCGCGGTACGAGCGCATCGCGAGAAAGCCCGCGAGGGCGAGGACGATCGCGATCAGGAGCCACTTGAGGGTGCGCTTTACCGCCGTTTTCACGCGCTTGCCTGGGGGAGTAAAGCGGTGGTGGTGCTCATCGGGTCGACACCGGGGTGGCAGCGCGTGCGGCAAGCCAGGCATCGGCAACCGGCGACCAGGGCAGGTTCACGCCGGCGCGGGCCGTGCGCGTCTGGATGCGCGACACGGCGGCACTTTCGACCGCGTGCTTGCCGTCGAACAAGAGCTGCAGCATGCGCTCGACCTGCTCGGGCGGTACGTCTTCGCGCGTGATGAGCAGCGCGGTGGCGGCCAGTGTCGGGATCGGCGTCGTCTGTCCCGGGTAGGTCTCCGACGGCATCGTGATCGGCACCAGACCGCCGGCGACGAGTTCGCTCGACGGCCCGATCGGCACCCAGGCGAGCGGGGTCGCGGCGGCCAGACGCTGCACCGCCTGTGCCGGTGCGTGCACGGTGACGAAGAACGCGTCGATGCGGTCCTCGGCGAGTGCACGGGTCGTCTCGGTGAGCGGATCGGCAAGGGTGGTCGCGAGCATTTCCTCGGTCACACCGTTCGCCGCCAGTATCGCCAGCGCGTTGGCGCGCGTGCCGGAGCCGACCGGCCCGAGGCCGACGCGCCGGCCCTTGAGGTCGCTCACGCTCGATATGCCGGACTTTGCCCTGGTGACGAGCTGGATCGTCTCGGGAAAGAGGCTCGCCACCGCACGCAGATCGCGTTGCGGAGCGCCCGCGAAACGGCCGGTGCCGGAATAGGCGGCCGCAGCGATGTCGTTTTGCACCAGTGCAAACTGCGCGCGGTTGTCGGTGAGCAGGCGGATGTTGCCGACGCTGCCCGCGCTCGGCTCCGAGGCGAGTGCGATGCCGGCCGCAGCGGCCCGGGCTTCAAGCGCCGCCAGCGTTTCCTGGTAGGCGCCGCCGGGCGGACCGCCGGCGACGACGATCTCGTCCGCCTTCTGTTGCAGACGCAGGCGCGCGGCGTGATTGGTGCGCTGAAACTCCTCGACCAGGATGGCTTCGCGATCGCTGTCCGCAAGGCCGGGCGCGCGCGGGAGCATCAGGAGTTTGCCGAGCTTCGCGTACTCTGTTTGCGCCGGTGAAGGCGGCGGCATCTCGTGGGGCTGCTGCCGCACGGAAGAGACGAGGGCTGCCGCGGGAACCTCTGCCGCAGCCGCCGCAGGCGGCGGCGCCAGTGCTACCAGCGTCCACCGATCGCCCTGCTTCTGGAAGGCGGCGCTGCCGTAGACACCGAGAGTGTCGCCGGCACGGTTGCCGCCTTCCTTCAACCCGAGCACGCCCTTCGGTCCCGCCCCCAGAAGTGCCGCAAGAGAGGAGACACTGTGCGCGTTCCAGTTCGTGAAATCGTAGTCGCGGACGAACTCGAGCTCGGCATTGAAATACTTGAGGCGACCGTCGGGTCCGCTCAGTGTCGCGCTGCCGGCCGGCACGAGCGACTTCACCGTCAGCACGTGTCCACCCAGTGCGGCGTCGAGCTGCGCCTGCAGCGCCTCGCGCACGTCGACGGCGTCGGGTCCGCGGTTGCATCCGGCGGCGAGCAGCAGCGCTGCCGCGACTGCCAGCAGCGCCCACGCACGCGCGATACGCGTCACCAGCCGAACCATGGCAGCGACAGGAAGCCCTGAATGGTCAGCGCGTTCGCAATGTCGATCAGGAATGCGCCCATGATCGGGATCAGCAGGAACGCGAGCGGGGAATGACCGTGGCGGTCGGCCACGGCCTGCACGTTCACCATCGCCGTGGCAGTCGAACCCATGCCGAAGCCCAGGTGTCCGGTGGCGAGCAGCACCGCATCGTAATTGCGCCCCATGAAACGGAAGGTGACGAACGTCGCGTACGCGAGGAGCGCGGCGGTCTGCGTGAGCAGGATCACCAGCATCGGCCCGGCGAGATCGACGAGTTCCCAGAGCTTGAGCGTCATGATGATCATCGCCAGGAAGAGCGAGAGCGCGAGCGTCCCGATCAGTTCCAGCGCCTGATCGTTGACGCGATAGAGGCCCGTCAGCGAGAGCAGGTTGCGCAGCACGACGCCGACCAGCAGGGCCCAGATGAAGGTGGGGAGCGTGAACGCGCCCTGGCCGAGCCAGCGGTAGAGGGCGAAGCCGACAGCCATCGACACGAACACGAAGAGCAGCGTCTCGATCAGCTCGAAGGCGGTGAGCGGCGCGACCTGTGGCACCTCGGGGACCGCGACGGCAGCGGCTGCGGGGGGGCTTTCGCCCGGACCATGCACGCCATAACGGCGCATGAGCCACGCGGCGAACGGTCCGCCGAGCAATCCTCCTGCGACCAGACCGTAGGTGGCGGCGGCGATGCCGAGTTCGATCGCGCCCTGCAGGTTGCGCTCCTCGATGAACTTCTGGCCCCAGGCAGCGGCGGTGCCGTGTCCTCCCGAGAGCGTGATCGAACCTGCCAGCAGGCCGTTCGCGGGATGCAGGTCGAACCCTTTCGCCAGGCCGACGCCGATCGCGTTCTGCATGAAGAGCCCGCCCACCACGATCACGAATAACACCAGCAGGAGTCTTCCGCCCTTCGCGAGCGAGCGGGCATCGGCCGACAGCCCTACCGTCGTGAAGAACATGACATTGAGTGGACTCAGGAGAGCCGGATCGAACTCCACCTTCACGTCGCCGACGCCGCGCGCCACGGTGATGATCACCGCGAAGAGCATGCCGCCGACGACGGCGTCGGGAATGCTGTACTTCGCAAGAAACGCAACGCGCTGCGTGAGTGCGCGGCCGAGCACGAGCGCCGCCGAGGCGAGCGCGAGCGTGGTGAAGATGTCAATGCTGAACTGCATGTGCCATGAACCGGGCGACGCCCGACGGCATCGCGACGATGCCATTCCTTTTTTCTACGTGTTTCCGCATCGACCCGTCCGCGTTGTTCTGTTTCCCGCATGATAGCCAAAATCCGCCGCGGCCGTGGCTCGACCTTGCGTGCACGGCGTGGTTAAATACGCGGCGTTTGCGCGTGGCGCCTCCTGCCTTCGCGTTCCGAAGAGAGAACCATGCGATTCGTCTACATCGCGCTCATCGTCGTCGTCACCGCGATCGTCGCGCTTTTCAAGTTCCAGAATCTGGAGACGGTGAACGTCTCGCTGCTTGGTGCGAGCTTCACCCTCCCCGTCTCGATGCTGCTCCTCATCGTCTATGTTCTCGGCATGCTCACGGGAAGTTCGCTTCTGGCGCTGCTGCGCAGCCTCGTCACGCGCGCGGGGCGGCGCTACCGGTGAACCGCGCGTGCCGCCGACACCCCAGCGATCCGCTCAGTCCCGCCAGCGCGTTCGTGCCGCGGGATCGGTCGACCGCTTGACCACCGCCGCCGGAGGCATCGCATGATCGGGCTCATCGGTATCCTCGTCGCACTCGGCGTCCTGATCTGGCTGTCGTTCCGCGGCTGGAGCGTCCTCATCCTGGCACCCGGTGCCGCCCTGATTGCTGCACTGGCCGCGGGCGAACCGCTGCTCGCGCACTGGACGCAGACGTTCATGCGGGCTGCCGCCGGTTTCATCGCGCAATTCTTCCCGCTGTTCCTGCTCGGCGCGCTGTTCGGCAAGCTGATGGACGACAGCGGGTCGGTCAAGGCGATCGCACACTTCATGACCGGCAAGCTCGGGCCGCAACGCGCGGTGCTCGCGGTGGTGCTGGCCGGCGCGCTCGTGACCTATGGTGGCGTGAGCCTCTTCGTCGCCGTTTTCGTGCTGGCGCCGATGGCGCAGGCGCTGTTCCGCGCGGCGGACATCCCGAACCGGTTGGTTCCCGTCGCCATCATGCTCGGCACCGCAACCTTCACGATGTCGGCACTGCCCGGCACGCCGGCGATCCAGAACGCCATTCCGATGCCATTTTTCGGCACGACGCCCTTCGCGGCGCCGGGACTCGGCATCATCGGCGCGGCCATCATGCTCGGTTTCGGTCTGTGGTGGATCGGTCGGGGCGAGGCGGCTGCGCGCCGCACCGGCGAAGGCTTCAAAGGCCCGCGCAAGCCGGCGGAGGATGCGACCGAGGATCTGCTCGTGCGCGAGCGCGCGACCACCGCAAGCACGTTCGATCCGGCAGAAGCCCGCCACGGTCACGCGAGCGTCGAAGAGCCTGGCGCACTTGTGGCCATACTGCCGCTCATCGTGGTCGTGCTCGTGAACCTCCTGATGTCGATGTTCGTGCTGCCGCGACTCGACACGAGCTTTCTCGCCGAGGCGCGCTGGGGCGAGACGCCGCTGTCGGCAGTGAGCGGCGTGTGGTCGGTCATCGTCGGTCTCACGTCTGCGATCGTCATCCTGGTCGTGCTCAACCGCAAGCGACTCCCCGCATTGCGCGACACGTTCGACGCCGGTGTCAATGGTTCCGGATTGCCTGTCCTGAGCGTGGCGAGCCTGGTTGGTTTCGGCGCGGTGGTCGCGGCGATGCCTGCCTTCGCGCTCGTGCGCGACTGGGTGTTGTCGATCGAGGGTGGTCCGCTGGTGTCGCTCGCCGTGGCGACCACCATACTGTCTTCGCTCACCGGCTCCGCGTCGGGCGGCATGAGCATCGCACTCGACGCCCTCGGCGCAACTTATCTGCAACTCGCCGCGGAGGTGGGGCTCGATCCGGCGGCACTGCATCGGGTCGCGGTGATGAGTGCAGGCACGCTCGACACGTTGCCGCACAACGGCGCCGTCATCACCATGCTCGCCGTGTGCGGATCGACGCACAAGGAAAGCTATTCCGACATCGTCATGGCCGGCATCGTCGGCCCTCTCATCGCGCTCGTCGCCGTGATCGTGCTGGGCTCCGTCTTCGGTTCGTTCTAGGCGCCCGGGTCGGACTGCACCCGGAAGCTTTGGCCGGCACAGTGTTGGGCATGCGGCTTGCTGAACCGAGCCTCGTAAAGGCAAGGGAGGCAGCCATGAAAGCGGCACAGCCCGAACACAATTCCCACACCCGGCGTCGCGTCCGCGGCGGTGCGCGACCGCGTGGCTTCAGCTGCGCTGACCTCTGCGCCGAATCGCACGCGCATCGCGGCAGTGGCGGTCGCAGCGAGGAGAACGCCGACCTCGGTTTCCGTCCCGCCTTCCGCGACGATGCCACCGGCGAGATCTACGCCTCGTGCTTTCGCGATGGTCGACCGGCGCCCATCCACCTTTACGACGGTCTACCGGACGACGTCGTCCTCGCCCGCAGCGCGTTGGGCCATGTCAGCGCGGTAAAGCCAACCCTCGTCTCCGGTTTCCTTCGCTGCGGACGCTTCTACACTCGTGAGGAAGCCGCGACGGTCGTTCGACAGGCGCTGCCGGCGGCTGCCTGAAAAACCCCGCCGTGCTTCGCGAGGGCGTCCCCGTGAAGCCTCCCCGCGGCGTGATAGATTCTTGACACTTCCGTGAGCGGGTGGTGACCCGCCCGGACGAGACTCGTGCACATCGGGTTCCACGATCGGGGCCTGGCAGCGAGGAACGACGGAACGTGGATCTGCTTCTGCAACGTGTGGCTGGACGCGCCGCTCTGTTCGACGGGCTGCGGCAGCGGCGCCGAGTCGCCGACGGCGCACTCTGGCTGGTGCTGCTCTTGTTGCCCGGATCACTCCTGCTACTGCCCGTCTGGCTCTGGTGGAGGCGCCGCGGCCCGCGGTGAGCGCGCGCCCGCGTGGCCGAGTGCGGGGTGACCCGCTATGCTGGATGCCTGCGGGAGCGCACGGGGAGGCAGCATGCAACGCAATGTGCTCGTGATCGAGGATCAGCAGGACATCGCCGAGCTGGTGAAGCTGCATCTGGGCGATCTCAACTGCGACGTGCGGCTCGCGTTCGACGGCATCGCGGGTCTCGCCGAAGCGCAGTCCGGTCAGTACGACCTCATCATCCTCGATCTCATGCTGCCTGGTCTGGACGGCCTGGAAGTGTGCAAGCGGGTGCGGGCCGGCTCGCGCTACACGCCGATCCTCATGCTCACCTCGAAGTCGTCGGAGCTCGACCGCGTGCTCGGACTGGAACTCGGCGCCGACGACTATCTCACCAAGCCTTTCAGCGTGCTCGAACTGCTGGCGCGCGTGAAGGCCATCTTCCGGCGTTGCGATGCGCTGGCGCCGCTCGCTGTGGGTGAGGCGCCGAAGACGATCCGTGCCGCCGACCTCGAGATCGACCCCGAGAAGCGCGTCGTCACGCTCGCCGGGCGGCCGGTCGAGCTGACCGCGAAGGAGTTCGACCTGCTCGCGCATTTCGCGCGCAATCCCGGGCGTGTGTACAGTCGCGGGCAACTGCTGGACGCGGTCTGGGGCTACAGCCACAGCGGCTACGAGCACACGGTCAATTCCCACATCAACCGCCTGCGCACGAAGATCGAGGCCGACCCGGCGAAGCCGCGCTACATCCTCACGGTCTGGAGCGTCGGCTACAAGTTCAACGAGAATCCCGGACCCTGAAACCGCGCGCGATGCGGCTCAACTCGCTCTACGCGAAGCTTGCAGTGTCGCTCGCGCTGCTCTTCGCAGTGCTGGGCGTGCTCTTCTTCGTCATCATGCGCTACTCGCTGGCCGAGTACCGCGATGCGGTGAGCCAGGAGCTCAATCGCGACGTGGCGACTGAAGTGGCGTCCGAGATCCGCGACGCCGTGAGCGATCCGGTGGCGCTCAAGCGGCGGATCGAGTCGCTCATGCACTTGAATCCCGGCATCGAAGTCTACGTCGTCGACATGTCCGGTGCGATCCTCGCGTTCTCCGCCGCG
>JAEUMW010000320.1 GCA_016791345.1 Betaproteobacteria bacterium
TCATCTCGATGACTTCGTCCTCGACCGAAGCGTGGCTCTCGTTCTCTCTCTTCACCTACCTCGGCCCGCACCGTCGGCAGGCGTACTACGGCATGTGTCGCTGGTTCGCCCGCGCTGCTCACGCCCTGCTCGGCGCGCGGCCGCACTGGGGCAAGCACTATCCGCTCGGCGCAACCGAGACCGCACGCATGTATCCGCACCTGGAGCAGTTCCGTGAGGAGTGCCGGGCGCACGATCCTGCCGGCATCTTCCGCAACGAGATGAGCGAGCGCGTTCTCGAACTGCGCTAGTGGATGGCGCCCGCCGGGCGCCAGGGTGCGAACGGATTGATAACGCCGACAAAGGCCGGCTTGAGAGCCGGATGATGGCGCAGGATGACGTCTTTCATGCCGGTAGCCTGGATCCAATCGAGCCCGGGTTTCGTGTAGACCGCTTCGGTAAAGTCGCTGGTGAAGAAGCGATCGCTCTTCAGCCGCCGCGAGGCCATCAGGACGAAAAGGCGAAAGGCGGTATCACTGAACCCGAACCCTTCGGGCAGCCGCTCGCAGAACATGCCGACCATGGTGTCGACGGCTTCCAGATCGCCACCGTAGACCGCCTTGAGCTCCCCGCTGAGATCAGGCCTGACGCCCGCGAGTTCTTCCCAGGAGGTGACCGGTTTCTTCCGCAACTGGCGCCGAAATTCGTTGTAACGCGGCACCCCCCGCTCGCGGTCGCGCAGAATGTCCACCGCGGCCAGATCGAGCAGCTGCGCCCGCCGGTTGTTGGCGTCGGGTGGCACCGTGAGCTCACGCAGGAAGTTGGGATAGTTCCGGATGGTGATCGCGCCCGGGTGGGCGATGCCGAAGCTGTAGACGAGGTCGTCCATCGAGGCGCCGTCGGCGAGCGGCGCGCGCGCCTTCTCGAAGGCGACGTTGGGCAGCGGGTACGACCCGATCCCCGTACCGCCTTGATGTCTCTGGATCTCGACTGCGTCCGGCAGCAGCGGGTGCAGGCGGTAGACGGTGGTGAACTCCTCGGTGAGGCTGAACGGCGCGCCGTGATGGTCGGTCTCCGAAAGCGGCGCACCGGTCAGGATCTCCTTGCCGAAGAACTCGGGAAGAAAGCGCGCGATGCGTCGCGCCAGCCCTTCCCCGAACCAGTGCCCGAGCAATCCCATCCAGTTGGCATCCATTCCCGGCCCGATGGCGGGATGCCCGAGGATCCCTGGCGTCCATTCCAGGGTGTGGATCTTCGCCATGATCGCGCAGTTGACGAGTCGCGCTTTCTTGAAGATCTCGTCGTCGCTCAAGCCGAGATTGTCTTTCTCATTCGCCTTCTTGAGGTGCTCGCAGATCGCGTTGTGCTCCTTCACAAACAAGGTGTGGAGGATTTCCAGCCCCAACCACCAGTTGGAGGTAAACCCGCTCACTGTGGCACCGCTTGCCGGGTCGAAGGGCAGCAGTCCGTCGGCTCCCAGGTAGAGGCAACCGCTGGGACAAAGCAGGTGAGTCGCGGGATCCTTGCGCAGCGCTTCCGTCTCTTGCTCGGTCTCGCCATACACCTGGGAGCCATCCCACCACTGCGGATTCTTGTTGCGATAGGCCGGATACTTTCCGTCCAGCGGCGTAAACACGTCCGGATCGACCTTCGTTCTGGGTACCGACATTTCCGCCGTCTTCCAGTCGCCCGAGCGCGGCAGCCGCAGGTCCTTCCCGGTGTCGAGCTCTTCGTTCTCGTGCGCAAACCAGTCGTGGACCTGGAACTGGATCCAGGCGGCGGCCAGGAGATTCAGGCTGTTGGCCGGCACGAACTTCTGCCGTGCCAGCAGCTTCTGGCTCACCAGCAGCGGATCGGGCGTGTAAAGCCGCGCTCGGTCGGGCGCCGTAATCTCACGCGGCACGTTGCGCCCGAAGCGGGAGCCGCGACAGCCCATCGCTGGAAAGGTGAGATCGTTCTGCGTGCCGCTTGCCGTGCGCATGCCGCGCGCCGCTTTCGGGTCATGGAACGGGCAACCGGGCTTGGGCACGGCGAGGTCGCCATCGGTATCGTGCAGGTTATGGCGCCGCAGCTCGATGCGCAGCGCAGCGAGATTCGCGATGGCCGGCCATTTCGGCAGCCGGTGCCACTCGATCCATCGATTGACGATACGGAAGGAGCACACCAGCAGACCATCGACGAGCTTCCCGAGCAGGCCGACTTTCCTGGCGTAAAGTGGATTGCTCATCGCGCGTTCGCTCCGTGTTCAGTTCGAGTCGGTCGGGATTCGGCCGCGTTGCGGTGGATACAACCCAGCCAGCCGCGCGATGAGGATGGAAACGAACAGCGCGCCGATGAGCTGCTCCAGTACGCACAGCGACCGCGCCGGCCGGGAAACGGGTGACATGTCGCCGAAGCCGGTGCTGGTCAGCACGGTGAAGCTGAAATAGAGGAGATCGGGAAGATCGACATCCGCCACGACCCCGCCCAGGCTGAAGGAATGCGGATAGAAGTGCTCCACGAAGCCGTAAAGGTAAGTCCACACCACCCCGATCATCATGTAGCTGGCGCCGGCGCCCCAGAGCCGGTCCGCCGTCATGACATCGCGCTGAAAGACGTAGCGTAACAGGTAAACGAGCGTCGTGATGTACAGCGCGGTCGCAAACCCCCACGACCAGATCAGCATCTCCGGATGATGCGCCCTGACGGCATCCCACTGCAGCGCGAGTGCCGGAATCGCAAGCAGCAGCGCAACGACGAAGGAACCGACTGTGCGCCCGAGCGCAGCGACGGCGGCGACGACGACGAAGACGCTGAGCAGGTTGAGCGCGATCCGGCCATTGGGTGTCGGTTCGATCAGGGGTGCGATCGTCACCAGGACGAGCACCGCCATGAAGAGGTAGAAGCAGCGCTGGAAGAAGACGCGGGCGAGCGCAGCGCGTGCTGCCCGGATCGCCATCTAGCGCTCCCGGATCGACGATTGCGAGTTCATGTCGGTGCATCGGGCCGCGAACGCAAGCGGGACGGCGCGCGACGCGGCGCCCCGTCCACCGCTTCGCATCGCACCCACCGCGCTTGCCTCCGGATCATGCGGCAGCGGCCGAATCCTCCGCCGCTGCGCGACGCTCAGGCCACGGCGGCACGCGCCGCGACGGGCGCCGGCAGATCATTCTCCACGCCGCGCGCGGGCCGCTTCGCCATGGCGAGACAGAAGCGCAGGTCGCGCGTTCCACCGAGGTTGTGCCACTCGTGAAGGTGCAGACCGGAGCGGCCGACCACTTCGACCAGTTCGTGCTCGTAGGTGACGCGTCCGAAGTGGATGGTGGTCAGGCGGTGCAGCAGCGGCTTGACCTTTTCCATGACCGGGGCGCGCTTCGTGTGGATGGTCTGCGTGAAGTAGATGCGTCCGCCTGGCGCGAGCATCTGTGCAGCGTGGCGCAGCGCGCCCACCGGGTCGGGCAGCAGCATGAAGCTTGCGCTGAAATAGATCGCGTCATACGGACCGCCGCGATGATCGTACACTGACTCGAGCAGCGGCGTCACATAGCGGCCGAGCCCGGTCTCGCCGACCAGTTTCCTGCATCGGCGAAGATAGACACCGTCGATGTCGACACCGACGATATGCAGGTCGCGCGACCTGACGAGCGCCGCGTTGCGCACCAGCGCGCCGCCCGTACCGATGCCGACGTCGAGCAGCCGTGCGCCGCGCGGCAGGCGTTTCAGGACTTCGCGGTACCAGCCGACGGTGAGCCCCACGAAGGTTTGATCGTAGATCCAGGCACGCATGGCATCCCTGTCAATGCGGTTGGGGAAAAGCACGTGCGCCGCTCTCGCCGAGGGCAGGACGCCGCGCGCACGCCGTTCTTGTGAGCGCCGACAGTACCGCTACACCGCCCGGCGGTCAATGACACGCCGGGATGTGCGCCCGTCTGCAGCCGCGGAAAACTATCCCTCGTCCGTCCCCGGTCAGCTCCCGATGCCGATGCTCGCGAGCAGCGACTTGACACCGTTCCAGCCGATCTGCACACCGATGCAAAGCACGATGAAGGCGGAAAGACGCACCATGATGATCATGCCGGTGTGACCGATCCATTGCCCGACGCGCGCTGCATAGCGGTAGGTGAGGAAGATCGCGGCGGCGACGATGCTGGTGCCGACGATGGCAGCCACGACCTGAACGGCGACGCGCTCCACCGTGTGCGCGTGGTTCGCCCCGACCGTGATCGCCACCGAGATCGCGCCCGGGTCGATGGTGAGCGGCAGGGTCAACGGGTAGAAGGCGCGGGCCAGCGCGCTGACCTTGGCATGGTCGGCATCGGCCTGGGGTACGACGGGTCCGGAATCGGTGCTGCCGAGCATGTTCCAGCCAAGGGCGCAGACCACCGCACCGCCCGCGATCTGTACCACCGGGATCGAGAGGTCGAAGAGGCGCAGCACCAGGGAGCCGAACAGCATCGAAGCGAGCAGCAGGACGAACGAATAGATCGTGATGCGTCGGGCTAGCTCGGCACGGGTCTCGGCGTCGCAGCCTCGCGTCATGTTGAGGAACAGGGCCGCGTCTCCCAGCGGATTGACGACGGGGAGCACGGCGCCGACTATCAGGAGCACAGCGCTGCCGAGTTGTGCGAGATCGCTCCATAGCATGTGACGTGAGATTCCTCTTCGGGTCTGCGTGTCCGCCACCTGGCACGCGCGCGAGGGAGACGGACGCCTGCCGAGTCAAAGGGCGGACGGTACCGCCACCGAAGCAGACGGTCAACGGAGGCCGGGCATTGCACGAGCCCGCGCGACGCAGAGTCGCATGGGGCGCGCGGCCCGGTCGCAACCGCGGTCTAGAGACCGAACTGCAGTTCGGCCAGCCGCGCGTACAGCGGACTCGTCGCGATGAGTTCGGCGTGGCGACCTATCGCGACCAGGCGACCGTGCTCGATGACGGCGATGCGGTCGACGCGCTGGACCGTGGACAACCGGTGCGCGATGACGAGTGTCGTGCGCCCCTCCATGAGCCGCTCGAGCGCTGCCTGCACCATGCGCTCGCTGGCGGAATCCAGAGCGCTCGTGGCCTCGTCCAGCAGCAGAATCGGGCGGTCGGCGAGCACCGCCCGCGCGATTGCGAGCCGCTGCTTCTGCCCGCCCGACAACCGCACACCGCGCTCGCCGAGGTAAGTTTCGTACCCCTGCGGCAGGCGGGTGACGAACTCGTCGGCAAACGCGATTGCGCACGCGGCACGCACGGCGTCATCGTTCGCGTCGGGCCGGCCATAGCGCACGTTCTCGGCGACGCTCGCCGCGAAGATCGCCGGCTCCTGCGGCACCAGCGCGATGCGACTGCGCACCGCGAGCGGATCGGCCGCGCGCAGGTCGACACCGTCGAGGCGGATCACACCGGTGTCGGGGTCGTAGAACCGCAGCAGAAGCTGGAACACCGTGCTCTTGCCGGCGCCCGAGGGTCCGACGAGGGCCAGCTTCTCGCCGCGCGCCACGGCCAGCGACAGGGCACCGAGCGCGGGCAGGCGCGGTCGCGACGGATAACAGAACGTGACGTTATCGAACGTAACTTCGCCGCGGGCCGGTTCCGGCAGCGGCTCCGGTCGGGCCGGCGCGCGAATCTGCGGCTCGGTGCGCAGAATTTCCAGCAGGCGTTCGGCAGCCCCGGCACCCCGCTGCAGGTCACCCACCACTTCGCTGAGCGAGCCGCAGGCGCTGGCAACCAGGGTTGCGTAGAAAACAAACGCGGAGAGCTCGCCGGCACTGATGCGCCCAGCCAGGACGTCGTGTCCGCCAACCCAGAGAATGGCCGCGACACCGCCGAAGACGACGACGATGACGGCTGCGATGAGGGCGCCGCGACTGCGGATGCGATCGACCGCGGTCGCGAACGCTGCCTCGATGCGCTGTGCGAAGTGGCGGCGCTCCACGCTCTCGTGGACGTATGCCTGCACCACCCGGATCTCGTGCAGCGTCTCGTCGATGTGCGCGCCCAGGTCGGCAACCCGGTCCTGGCTGGCACGCGACAGTTTCCGCACGCGTCGGCCGAAGAAAAGGATCGGCAGCAGCACGGCCGGCACACCGACGAGGACGAGCAGCGTCAGCTTCGCGCTCGTGAGAAAGAGCATGCCGAGGCTGCCGGCCCCCACCACCGTATTGCGCAGCGCCATCGATACGCTGCTGCCGATGACCGTCTCCAACAGCGCCGTGTCGGCGGTCAGCCGCGAGATGAGCTCACCCGTGCGCGTTGCCTCGAAGAAACCCGGCGACAGGCGCAGCAGATGGTCGAAGACGTCGCGCCGAAGGTCGGCGATGACGCGCTCGCCCAGCCAGGAGACGAAGTAGAACCGCGCATAGGTCGCCGCGGCCATGACGCCGACAATCGCAAGCAGCGTGAGCAGCGCCTGGTTGAGCGCGTGTGGATTGGCCGCGACGAAGCCTTCGTCGATCACGCGCTTGAGGCCTTGCCCGACCACGATGAAGCAGGCGGCCGCGACCAGCAGGGCCCCTGCCGCCGCCAGAATCTGCCGGCGATAGGGATGCGCGTAACGGCTCAGGAAGCGCAGATGCGCGAGGGTCGAAAGGGAGAACCCGCGGCGCTCGGTCTCCGTGGTACCTGCTGGGTTTACCGCATCGTTCATGAATGCGATGCGCTGTCCTGATCAGGCGCGAAAGGGGTTAAAGTGTTGCAACCGGTATTCGCTGCAGGGAATCCCGCGTGACGCAACCCACCGTCTACGACTTCAGCGCCCGCGATCTCGAAGGACGCCATCACCCGCTCGCGGAGTATCGCGGGAAGGTGCTGCTGATCGTCAATGTCGCAAGCAAGTGTGCCTTCACGCCGCAATACGCCGGCCTCGACGCGTTGCAGCGGAAGTACGCATCGAGCGGTTTCGCCGTGCTCGGCTTCCCGTGCAATCAGTTCGGTGAACAGGAACCCGGGACGTCCGATGAGATCAGGCACTTCTGCCAGTCCCGCTTCGACGTGACGTTCCCGATGTTCGAGAAGATCGATGTCAACGGCCCGCGCGCCCATGCCGTCTATGCGTATCTCAAGAACGCACAGCCGGGACTGCTCGGCAGCAAGGACATCAAGTGGAATTTCACGAAGTTCCTGGTCGGCAGGGACGGTGCCGCGGTGCGTCGCTACCCGCCGACCACAAGGCCGGCGACCATCGCCGCCGACATCGAGGCCGAACTCGCAAAGTAGCACGCGGGTGCGTCCATCGCCCGCAGCCAACGTCAGAACAGGATGGCTTCCTGTGAACTCAGCCAGACGGCAATCGCGGAATAGTTGTCGTGGTCGGGTCGGGCGCCGCGCAAGAGCTCGCCTTCGAGTGTGTCCAGCCAACCCGCCGGGCCGACCGCCTGAGCAAGCTCTGTTTGGAGAACGCGTTCCTCGACGTATTCCCAGAATCCGTCGCTGCAGATCAGGAACACTTCGTCCCCGGTGAGCGCAAGCGGAGCTTCGGGAATCGCCGGCGTGCACCCCGCCGCGTCCCCCATGGCAGCGGTGAGAACGCTGCGCTTGGGATTGGTGCGAACGCTCTCCGGCGGCAGGAAACCGGCGTCGACCATGGACTGCACGACGCTATGGTCACGCGTCTGCACGCACAGGCTGCCGTGCTGGAAACCGTAGACGCGCGAGTCCCCGACGTGCCCCCAGATCGCGCTCTGGCCGGCAAGATCGAGCAGCAGGAGCGCGACCGTCGCGCGCATGTCCCGCTGCTCCGCAACCTGCTGCTGCTCGGTCACCACAGCGCGGTTGGCGACATCTAGGAGCCGCGTCACGATCTCGGCGGAAGCGCCCGGCGCCTCGCGGAACGCATCGGTCACGGTGCGCACGACCACCTGTGAGGCCACTTCACCGCAGCCGTGTCCGCCTGCACCATCGGCCAGGACGAAGCAGAAGAACGATCCGGAGCTGGCATGCCCCACGGCGTCCTCGTTGTTCGCGCGGCCGCCCGCCTCCGACAGCACCGCCACGTCGACATTCATCGCGTCGGTGCGCAGCGTCTCCGACATAATCACCATGCTTTCCCTGTCTCAGATTCCCGCAAATCGCGCGATTATGCACTGCGGGCTGCTGGCGCGCGAGGCGCAAGCGCGGCGCCCCTCGCCTGCGGCCTTGGCCAGAACCCGGCGCATCGGCGCGGGCAGCCGGCCATCAGTGCTGGTTGACCGTTCATCCTCAGTTTCCTATCCTTAAACCTACCAAAGCGTGAGGTTTTTGGCGCAAACGGCGTTCAGAACTCCGTTGCGGAAGCAACGGCCGAGCGACCGATGGCTCCAAACCCACGCCAGACAGGGATTGCGACGCTGTCCGGGAGCGTCGGCCGTCTCGCCGGCTGCGGGGTATCGCGGCCCGGCCAACAAGAATGACACGAGCTTTGGGGGAACCATGAAGTGCCGTACAGGACACGTGACGGTCACCGCGATAACCGCTGTCCTTGCCGTCTTGCTCGTCCCCGGAACCGCTGCGGCCGGTGCCGCGGGTCCGGGAAATTGTCTGCCCAGTGTGCAGTCGCTCGCCTACTTCTATGGTGCGTATTCGTCTGACGGATCGCCGCCGAACCGGGCTTACCTCGACCCAGGCAGTTGGCGGCAATCCTGCAAACCGAGCGCGCCGCCCGAGACGCGCGAAGTCGCGCCGGCCAAGAGAATAGCGAAGAGCAACTGCAATTGGACTTTGTCCCGGGCTGTCTGCAAGGATGGCGCTCGCCTCACGCTGCCTTCCCGTGAGAGGAGCGGTCGCTCCGTTGCTGCCGCCCGCCGGAATACACGCTCGCCCAGCGACCATCCTGCGACTCGCGCCGCGTTCGCGGGCGTTGTCCCGGTCGCGATGCTTTCGCGGGACAGCAAGCTCGCGATGGGTTCGCTTGCCGAGCCCGGGCCCAATGCAGGCTTTCCCGTTGCCCGCTACGCGGACAGGGATGCCATCGCCACGCCGCTCGAGTCCCCGACCGGCCGCTCCTCGCTCCCCTACCGGATCCGGGAGCGTGCCGGTGAGGCGTCCACCGCCCCGGAGCCGGCCGAAGCCGACCCAGCGCCGCCCGAGCCCCATACCATCCTTTTCATCGGTATTGCGCTTGCCGCGTTCATGATATTTCGTCGGCTTGCGTATGGTTAGCCGCAACGCACCGGCGCCGCAGGAGGCGACGGCTGCTCCAGCCTGAAGCCTCAGTACCGTCCCGGCGCAGCGTAATTCTCGAAGCGCGTGAACTCGCGCCGGAAGGTGAGCTTCTCGGTGCCGATCGGCCCGTTGCGCTGCTTGCCGATGATGATCTCGGCAACGCCCTTGTCCGGGCTCTCCGGGTTGTAGACCTCGTCGCGATAGATGAACAGGATGAGATCCGCATCCTGTTCGATGGCGCCGGATTCGCGCAGGTCGGACATGACCGGTCGCTTGTTCGGACGCTGCTCGAGGCTGCGATTCAACTGCGAGAGCGCAACCACCGGCACCCGCAACTCCTTCGCGAGCGCCTTCAGCGACCGTGAGATCTCGGAGATCTCCGTCGCGCGGTTCTCACCCGCGCTCGATGCGGACATGAGCTGCAGGTAATCGATGACGATGAGCCCGAGACCGGGGCCGCCGCACTGTCGGGCGAGGCGCCGGGCACGCGCGCGCAGCTCGAGTGCCGTCAGGGCCGCCGTCTCGTCGATGTAGACCGGGGCGTCGTTGAGGCGCCCCACCGCATGCGTGAGCCGGCGCCAGTCGTCGTCCTCCAGGCGCCCGGTTCGCAGCCGATGCTGATCGAGACGCCCGACGGAACCGATGAGGCGCATGGCGAGCTGGGCGCCCGACATCTCCATGCTGAACACGGCGACCGGGAGCTTGAGCTCGAGCGCGACGTGCTCGCCGATGTTGAGCGCGAACGCCGTCTTGCCCATGCTCGGACGTCCGGCGACGATGATGAGATCACCCGGCTGCAAACCGGAGGTTTGACGGTCGAGATCACCGAAACCGGTCGCGATGCCGGTCACGTCGCTGGGATTCTCCTGGCTGTAGAGCTGGTCGATGCGCTCGACCACCTCCGTCAGCAGCGGCGGCAGCTCCTGGAAACCCTGCCGGTTGCGCGCCCCCGCCTCGCCGATCTCGAATACCTTCGCTTCCGCCTCGTCGAGCAGCTCGCGCGCGGAGCGCCCTGCGGGCACGTAGGCGGACTCCGCAATGCCCGAGCCGACCTCGGCCAGCTGACGCATGATGGCCCGCTCGCGAACGATCTCCGCATAGCGCCGTATGTTCGCGCTCGACGGCGTGCTCTGCGCGAGCGCGCTGAGATAGGCGAGACCGCCCACCCCGTCCAGCTCACGGCAGCTGTCGAGCGCTTCGGCGACGGTGACGATGTCTGCCGGCCTTCCCTTCTCGACCATGCGACAGACATGCCGATAGATGAGCCGGTGGTCGTGCCGGTAGAAGTCGCTCTCGGTGACGAGATCGGCAATGCGATCGAGCGCTTCGTTGTCGAGCAGGAGGCCGCCGAGCACCGCCTGCTCCGCCTCGACGGAGTGCGGCGGCAGCTTGAGCGCATCGAGATGCGGGTCGGCGGTAATGGCTGAAAGGACGGAACTCATGCTGGGGCGGCCGGATGCAACGGCGAAGATTCTAGCACCGCGTCTCGCGCTTGCCGGCGCAAAACAAAAGCCGCCATTGCGGCGGCTTCCTGTCTCGAGTCGATGTCGCCCGGGGGCTCAGGTTTCCGCCAGCACCGACACCGTCAACATGATCGTCACATCCGGGTGAAGCGCGACCTCGAGCGTGTGCTCGCCGACATGCTTGAGCGGACCGGAAGGCATGCGGATCGACGCTCGTGGCACGTCGAAGCCCTCGCCCTTCAGCGCATCCGCAATATCGATATTGGTGACGGAACCGAAGAGCTTGCCGTCGACGCCCGCCTTCTGCGTCACCTGGACCACCACGCCGTCGAGCTTCGCTGCCTGCTGCTGCGCATGCGTGAGCTTGTCCGCCTGGACACGTTCCAGTTCGGTGCGGCGTGCTTCGAACTCCGCCAGGTTCGCCTGCGTGGCGCGCTTCGCCTTGCCCTGCGGGATGAGGTAGTTGCGTGCGTAACCTTCCCGCACCTTGACGATCTCGCCCAGCTCGCCGAGGTTCGTCACCTTCTCCATGAGGATGATCTGCACGGCTATGCTCCTCAGTGAAGGTCGGTGTAGGGCAGCAGCGCCAGGAACCGTGCGCGCTTGATCGCCGTCGAGAGCTGCCGCTGGTAACGGGCCTTCGTGCCGGTGATGCGTGCGGGAATGATCTTCCCGTTCTCACCGATGAACTCCTTCAGCACCTCGATATCCTTGTAGTCGATCTGCTTCACGCCCTCGGCGGTGAAACGGCAGAACTTGCGCCGCTTGAACAGGCCGCGGTAGCCACCGTCTCTGCCCTTGCCCTTGTCGTCCTTCTTGGACCGGGGTCCTCTTCCGAATGCCATGACTCTGTCCTCAACTCGGTTGTCGGCAGGGTTGCTGACCCGCCTGTATCAAATCAATCCCTGACTTCTGTCGCGTGCACCACGAGCTGCGTGCTGCGGGCACTGCGCTGCGCCAGAAATCCCGCGATCTCGACCCGCTCGCCGGAGCCTCTCGTCGCGAGCCTGGTGGCGATCTCGCCAATCGCGACGGCCGGCACTTCGAACCTGACCTCACGCAGGTGGCCAGCCTCCATCTGCGACGACGCGTGACTCAGCGAGAAGTCCAGAACGGGGATACCGGCGGGTGTGTGTCGCAATGCGTCGATCCTTGCGACGATACCGGATAGCACCACCTTGTTCGCTCCCACGCTGAGCGCGCGACGCTGCCGTCAGCTCGCGGTCGCTTCCTTTGCGCTCTCTTCCGCAGGGGGCGGCGGCGGGGTCGCCGGACGCGTCTTCTCCTCCACCGGACGTGCCTTTTCCTCCCGCATCATCGGCGAGGGCGTCGTCACTGCCTGGGTCATCTTGACCGTGAGGTGGCGCAGAACCGCGTCATTGAACTTGAAGGCATGCTCGAGTTCGTCGAGGGCATCCTGATCGCACTCGATGTTCATGAGCACGTAGTGCGCCTTGTGCATCTTCTGGATGGGATAGGCCATCTGCCGCCGACCCCAGTCTTCGAGCCGATGAATCTGGCCGTTGTGGCTCGTGAGCATCGTGCGATAGCGCTCGATCATCGCGGGCACCTGCTCGCTCTGATCGGGATGCACGATGAAAACGACTTCGTAGTGTCGCATCTGCAGCCTCCTTGTGGATTCAAGCCCCCCACGCTGCAAGTGGTGGGGCAAGGGTTGAAAAACTTGGTATTTTATCTGGAGCCGCCTGGCAACGGCAAGCCAGGCTACGACGCCCCTGCGGATGCGGGCCGCTGCCGCCGGCTCTCGTACAGGCAGATGCCCGCCGCCACCGAGACATTCAGGCTCTCGACGGTGCCGATCATGGGAATGCGCACGAGCGCGTCGCACGTCTCGCGGGTGAGGCGGCGCAAGCCTTCCCCCTCTGCCCCGAGCACCCAGGCGAGCGGTCCGCGCAGATCAAGATCACCGTCGCCCAGGTTTGCCGTCCCCGCAGCGTCCGCCCCGACGATCCACACGCCCTGTTCCTGCAGGGCGCGCAGGGTTCGCGCGAGATTCGTCACCGCAACGTAGGGCACCGTCTCGCTCGCCCCGCAGGCGACCTTTGCGACGGTCGGCGTAAGCCCGACCGAGCGGTCCTTGGGAACGATCACGGCGTGCGCGCCGAGGCCATCGGCGACGCGCAGGCAGGCGCCCAGATTGTGCGGGTCCTGCACGCCGTCGAGTACCAGCAGCAACGCCGGTTCCGTCAGCGCGCCGAGGATGTCGTCGAGATCGGGCCGATGATCGCTCGCCAGTACTGATGCCACGACGCCCTGATGCCGCGTGTGACCGGCGAGGCGGTCGAGGCGTTCGCGCTCGACCGTCAGGACGCGCAACCCGGCCTGGCCAGCCGTCGCGACGAGATCGCGCATGCGCACGTCGTCACGCCCCGCCTGCACGTACAGCGTCGCCACGCCCGCGGGATTCTGGCGAATGCAGCTTCTCACCGCATGAAAGCCGAACACTCTGCGCTCCTGCGCCACCGCCTTGCTTCCCGGTATCAGCGGCCTCGGCGCTCAGCGGACCGGCGCGCGCGAGGGTGCGTCTGTGCCTCTTCGGCATCGGCAGGAACGAAATCGATCCGTGCCCGCTCCATGTCGACGCGCACGACGCGCACCCGCAGGCGGTCACCCAGCCGGAAACGCTGCCCCGTGCGTTCGCCGAGCAGCTGATGCCGCGGTGGATCGAAATGGAAATAATCCGCACCGAGTTCGGAGATGTGGACCAGACCTTCGGCATGAATCTCGTCGAGCGCGACGAAGATGCCGAACTCCGTCACCGCGCTCACCGTCCCGGGGAACGTCTCACCGAGGCGGTCACGCATGAAGTAGCACTTGAGCCAGTTGATCACGTCGCGTGACGCCTCGTCCGCCCGCCGCTCGGTCTCGGAACAATGACGTCCGAGTTCGCTCCAGCTGCCGGGGGCATACGTCCGCCCCTCCAGCACGGCCTTGATCGAACGATGGACGAGGAGGTCCGGATAGCGACGGATCGGCGAGGTGAAATGCGTGTAGGCCTCGTAGGCGAGGCCGAAGTGCCCGACGTTCTCGGGGCTGTATACCGCCTGCGACAGGGAGCGCAGCATCACCGTCTGCAGAAGCTGTGCGTCCGGGCGGTCCTTGATGCGGGCAAGCAGCTTCGCGTAGTCCTTCGCCGCCGGCTCTTCGCCGCCCGTGAGATACAGGCCGAACTCCTTCAGGAACTCCTGCAGCTGATCGAGCTTCTCCGGCGGCGGACCCTCGTGGATGCGGTACAGGGTCGGATGCTCGTGCCGCTGCAGGAAGTCCGACGCGGAGACATTCGCGGCCAGCATGCACTCCTCGATCAGCCGGTGCGCGTCGTTTCGCTGAACCGGCACGATGCGCTCGATCTTGCCATGGTCGTCGAAGACGATCTGCGTTTCGATGGTCTCGAAGTCGATGGCGCCGCGCCGCACCCGCGCACCCACGAGCACGCGAAACAGCCGTTGCAGGTTCTCGAGGTGGGGCACGAGCGTGGCTCGCGACGGCGGCGCCGAAGCGGGGTCTGCCAGGATCGCGGCCACCTCGGTGTAAGTCAGCCGCGCGTGCGAGTGCATGAGCGCCGGACAGAACCTGTAGCCGACGATGTGGCCACGATGGTCGATGTCCATGTCGCAGGCGACGCACAGACGATCGACACCGGGATTAAGCGAGCACAGCCCGTTCGAAAGCGCTTCCGGCAGCATCGGAATCACGCGTCGCGGGAAATACACCGAATTGCCGCGCTCCCGTGCCTCGCCGTCGAGCGCGTCGCCGTCGCGCACGTAATGGCTCACGTCGGCAATGGCGACGATCAGCCGGAAGCCCTTGCCGCGGGCCTCGCAGTAGACCGCATCGTCGAAATCGCGCGCGGTCTCGCCATCGATCGTCACCAGCGGGAGGTGCGTGAGGTCGACGCGCCCCGCGTGGTCGGTCGCGGTCACTTCCGGCGCAAAGCCATTCGCGCGCCGCTCTGCCGCGGCCGAGAACGCGAAGGGCAGCGCGTGCTTGCGCAGCGCGATCTCGATTTCCATGCCCGGGTCACCGTAATTGCCGAGAACTTCAGTGACGCGGCCGATCGGCTGCGTGTGGAAGCTCGGCTGCTCGATGATCTCGACCGTCACGATCTGCCCGGGAACGGCGTTACCCGCATCGCGCGGCGGGATCAGGATGTCCTGCGCGATGCGCCGATCCTCGGGGACCACGAAAAGCGCGCCGTGCTCGTCGTGAAAACGGCCGACGAGGTGCTTGTTGCGCCGTTCCAGCACCTCGACGATCCTGCCTTCGGGCCGACCGCGCCGATCCACGCCGGTCCGGCGCACCATCGCGCGGTCGCCATGCAGCACCTTCTGCATCTCGCGCGGTCCGAGCGCGATGTCCGGACCCTCGTTGTCGGTGATGAGAAAGCCGAACCCGTCGGGATGCCCCTGCACACGCCCGGCGACGAGGTCGAGCTTGCCGGCAATGCAGATGTCGCCCTTGCGGTTGAACAGCAGTTGGCCGTCGCGCTCCATCGCGCTCAGCCGCCGCTGAAACAGCGCTTCCTCCTCCGGCTCGATGTCCAGCAGATCGTTGAGCCGACTGGGCGTCACCGGGGCGCCCTGCTGCTCGAGCACATCGAGGATGAACTCCCGGCTCGGCAACGCGTGGCCATAACGGTCACGTTCCCGTGCGAGGTGAGGATCACGACTGCGAAGGCGGGTGTTCGACATTTGACAAGCAGGCCGTTTCAACTAAAATCCCGGTCCGAAAGCCGAGATGGCGGAATTGGTAGACGCACCAGGTTCAGGTCCTGGCGGGGGCAACCCTGTGGAGGTTCGAGTCCTCTTCTCGGCACCAGGACGGGCGACAGCGCAGTCGATCGCCCCTCGTTCCTTCCCTCGCATATCCCCTGTCACGCCAGCTTCGGTCGCGCAGAGCGCACGCAAAAGGGTGCCATGTTGCGGATTACCGCGCCGTTAATCAAGCGCGGACAATGATGCAAGCGACGACATGCGTCAAGCGAGCGCGACGACCCGGCGTTCGATACATCGCGCTTATCCGCGCGTCGCAGCGGCGCGCGCGAGGCCTGCAGACCATGACGACATCGTCCAACTCCGAAGCGTTGCAGCGTGCCTCGGATGATGCTCCCGAGTCTCACGGAGCACGCTCGTGAGCGAGAGCCTGCGCTTCGGCATCGATCTCGGCGGCACCAAGACGGAAGGGATCGTTCTGGATGCGGCAGGGATCGAGCGCTTTCGCCAGCGCGTACCCACCGACGCCTCCAGCTACGACAGCGTGCTCGACGGCATCGTCGCCCTCTATCGCGACATGCAGCGGGCGGCCGACGGTGCCGCGCATACACTCGGCATCGGCACTCCGGGGGCGCTGTCGCGCCGCAGCGGACTGCTCAAGAACTCCAACACCGTGTGCCTGAATGGCATGCCGGTGGCAACCGATCTGCGGGCGCGGCTCGGGCGCGATTTCGTGCTCGAGAACGATGCCAACTGTTTCGCGCTGGCAGAAGCGCTGCACGGCGCCGGCCGCGGCAGGCGCGTGGTGTTCGGCGTGATCATGGGTACGGGATGCGGTGGCGGGCTGGTGCTCGATGGCGCCGTGCACACCGGCCTGCAATCGATCGCCGGCGAATGGGGTCACATGTCCATCGATCCCGGCGGACCGCTCTGCTACTGCGGGCAGCGCGGCTGCGTCGAGACGTTCATCAGCGGATCCGGCATCGAGCGCCGGTACGCCGAATCGAGTGGCGCGCACACGGCCGCGACCGACATCGTCGCCGCCTGCCGTGCGGGAGACGCCGCCGCCGGCGCGGTGATGGCCGAATTCTTCGCGCGCTTCGGCCGGTCGATCGCGAATGTCATCGCCATCGTCGATCCGGACATCGTGGTGCTCGGTGGCGGTCTTTCGAACATCGACGAACTGTACACGCACGGTGTTGCCGAGGCGGCGCGTTGCGTCTTCAGCGATTCCCTGGAGACCCCGATCGTGCGTCACGCGCTGGGCGATTCGGCGGGGGTGATCGGCGCCGCGCTGGTGGGCCGCTGACTGCCGGGCTCCGGTTACTTGAGGAGGCGCTGAACCGCTGCTGCCGGCAACGCCGAGGTCGGCCACAGCGTCGCCTCCGTGCCGAACCTGACCGCCATGGCAAGCGCGTCCGGCATTGCATACCCGCTCACCAGGCCGTGCACCAGCCCGGCCGCGAATGCGTCCCCGGCACCCGTGGTGTCCACCGTTGCCACGTGGGCGGCGTCTGCATCGAGTGCGTCGTCGCAGGAGATGGCGCGCGCCCCGTCTGCGCCGGTCGTCAGCACGAACCAGCGCAAGCGCTCCCCGGCCACGCGCCGGCCCAGCGCCCACAGGTCCCCAGTGGCGGCCTCGCCCAGATCCGAGCGCGACGCAACGATGACCTGCGCGGGTCGTGACCCGACATCCACCGGCGGCACATGCGCTACGACGAGCGACTTCTCGGCCTGCTCTGCAAGCAGGGACCCCAGGTCATCACGCCGACTGCGCACGAAGACGGCGTCGGCTGCCAGGTCGCGCAACCGGTACGGCGGATCGGCTTCCTCGCAGCGGCCGAGATTTGCGATCGTGCGCTCGCCTAACGGGTCGACGAACACCAGGGAGTGCGTCGTGGGGCGCGCCACGCGCGCAACACCCGAAGTGTCCACCCCGCACGACTGCAGTTCCGTCAACAGCCAGTCACCCGCGGCATCCTCGCCCACGCTCGCGAGCAACGTGACCCGATGCCCTGCCCCGGCCAGCGTGACGGCAGTGTTGGCGCCACCGCCCCCGAGCCGCGATCCGCCCGGAATACCGTTCAGGTGAGCGCCCGGTCGCAGCGGCTCGACCAGCCGGATGACTTCGTCCCGTGCCACCGAGCCGATCACGACGATCCAGGCCATTCGTTGTCTCCCTCCCTGCTGTCGTAGGCCACCGCCGGCGGGGCCGGCACGCCCCCTCAAGCAAGAAACAACGCCGGGTCCACGGCGACGGTATTCAAGTAAACGGAAAAATGCAGGTGCGGCCCCGTGACCCGCCCGGTTGCGCCGACCTTGCCGATGGGCGCGCCGGCTGCGACCACGGCACCTGTGCGAGCACCCACCGCGGAGAGATGCGCGTAAAGCGTGAGCAGCCCCTGACCGTGGTCGAGGATCATCGTCCGGCCCGAGAAGAAATAATCGCCGACGTCAACCACCTTCCCCGCCGCTGCTGCGGCCACGGCAGTGCCCTGCGCTGCGGCGATGTCCATGCCATTGTGCGGGCTGCGCGGCTGCCCGTTGAAGAAGCGCCGCAATCCGAACGAACTCGAGCGTGGCCCGGGCACCGGCTGGACGAGTCGCAACGTCGCCGGTGGCGACTCCGAGAAGGTCCGCCGCACCTCCTCCAGATGTGCGCGCTCCCGCTCGTAGCGCGCGAGGTCCTCCGGCGAGAGTTCCACCTGTCCGGGCTTGACCTTGAGATGCTGTTCCGCGTACTGCTTGGCGGTCACCTCGATCGCAAAACGCTTTCCGGCGCCTCCCGCTGCCTCGCGCGTCACCCACAATTGCGAGCCCGGTCGGGCGTCGAGCGGGATGCCCACCCACGCCGTCCAGTGATCGGCCTCGCGCAGGACCAGCACGCGGTCATCGCCGAGACGAGCCTGCGGTGCCGCAGCCGCGGCACCGAGGTCGATGCGTGCCACACCGCCGGGGACGCTCGCCATGCGCGGCAGGCTCTCGGCGAATGCCGCGGGCATCCACGGTGGAAGGGTCATCATCGTGCCAAATGAAACGAGAAAGCAACGGCGGTTCATGGAACGGGCAAGCAGGCGACGGCGCGTGAATATACGCGAAGCCGCCCGGACGCTCCAGGCGAGTGTCAATCGCCGTGAAGCAACGCGGTAGAATGCGCCTCCAGTCGATTGCACGCAATGCAGATTCCACCCGAGCCGCCTCGCGTCAGGCCACCACGCGCCGCCGAATGCCTGCGTCTGAAACTGGCGCGCTGCATCGCCGGCCTTGCCTGCATTTGCCTCGGTCTCCTCGCCGCCTGCAACCGGGACGCGTCACAGCCTCCGCCTTCCCCTGCGGCTCCGAACGGGCTGACGGGATCGACAGATGTCGGCACTCCCGAGAAGACCTCCGCAGGTACTGCGGGAGAGCCCGTGACGCTGGCCGACGGATCCCTGCTGCGCTTTCGCAGCACGGTGGACCGGCGACTCGATCGGCTGCCGCTGCGCGAGATCGACACCTTGCGCGTGCTGGTCAACTACACGCGCACGAACTTCTTCGTGAGCAAGCACGAGCCGCGCGGCTTCGAATACGAGTATCTGCGCGAGTTCGAGCGCTTCCTGAACGAGCGCGTGCGACGGCAGAAGCATCCGATCCGGCTCGAATTCGTCGTCACCGACCTCGATCGCGCCTTGCCGGACCTGCTCGAGGGGCGAGGTGACATCGCCGCCGCGAGCCTCACCATCACGCCCGCGCGGCAGCAGAAGGTGGACTTTTCGCTGCCCTATCTGGTCGACGTCGACGAGATCGTGGTCACGAATCGCAAGGTGTCCGCGCCGGCCTCGCTCGCGGCCCTCGGTGGCAAGCGCATAGTCGTCGTGCGCGGTTCGAGCTACGCCGAGCATCTGCAGGCACTCGCGCGGGCACAGCGGGCGGCGGGGAAAGCCCCCGTCGAGGTGGTCGAAGCAAGTTCCGGCATCGAGTCCGAAGACATTCTCGAACTCGTCAATGCCGGCGTCGTAGACTATACCGTGGTCGATTCCCACCGGGCAAAGCTGTGGGCCCAGGTGCTGCCCATGATCGCCGTGCACGAGAAGCTGGCGGTGAACGTGGGCGGCAACATCGCCTGGGCGGTGCGTCCGGAAAGCCGCGAGCTGCGTGAGGCGCTCGACGCCTTCATCGACCAAGACGGTGCCCGCAGCACCCTGAACCGGATGATCTTCGACCGCTATTTTCGGGACACGCGCTGGATCGAGAATCCGGAGGCGCGCCCGCTGTTGAGGCGCCAGGCGGCCGTGGTGGAAGCCATCAAGAAGTACAGCGCCGCCGCCGGACTCGACTGGCGGCTCGTGCTGGCGCAGGCGCTCGCCGCGTCAAATCTGGAGTCGGGGCGCCGCGGCGCCGACGGGGCAATCGGCATCATGCAGGTGACGCCGGAGATGGCGGCGAAGGTCGGGGTGACCGACATCGACCGACCGGAGCGCAACATCGAGGCTGGCGTGCGCTATCTCGCGAGCTTGCGCGACGAGTACGCCCGCGGCGACCGCGCCGATGCGGGAAGCATGGATCTCGCCGTCGCCGCCTACCGCATGGGACCACGCCAGGTGCAGACGCTGCAGCGCTACGCGCGCGACCTGGGCCTCGACCCTGCCCGCTGGGAAAGAAACGTCGAGCTGGTGGCGGACCTCACGCTCGGCGATCAGCGCACGCACGAAGTGAACGAGGTCTATCTCTATTTCGAGGCTTTTCGCCTCGACGAAGCAGCGGGTAGCCCGCCCGCGCGCCGCTGAAAGAGTTGGGCGCTCAGATCTTGAACGGATGCCGGAGGACGATCGTCTCCTCGCGATCGGGTCCGGTCGAGATGAGATCGACCGGCACGCCACAGACTTCCTCGATCCGCTTGAGATAGCGCCGTGCGGCGTCGGGCAGCGCGGCGAAGTGCTTGATGCCCACCGTGCTGTCCGACCAGCCGGGGTGCTCCTCGTACACCGGCTCGCATTCGGCCAGGGCCTCGGCACCGGCCGGCAAGATGTCGAGATCGAGCTTGCCGACACGGTAGCCGATGCCGATGCGCAGGCGCTCGAACCCGTCCAGCACGTCGAGCTTCGTCACACACAGGCCGGATACGCCGTTGATCTGGATCGAGCGCTTGAGGGCAGCCGCGTCGAACCAGCCGCAGCGGCGCGGGCGACCCGTGGTGGCACCGAACTCGTTGCCGCGGGTGGCGATCTGGCGCCCGGTGTCATCGGCGAGCTCGGTCGGAAACGGCCCGGACCCGACGCGCGTGGTGTAGGCCTTGGTGA
Organism: Betaproteobacteria bacterium; assembly: GCA_016791345.1. Lineage (NCBI taxonomy): Bacteria > Pseudomonadati > Pseudomonadota > Betaproteobacteria > Betaproteobacteria bacterium. Next base: position 20,555 of record JAEUMW010000320.1, read on the forward strand.
TGCCGAGGATGTATTGCAGCGCCCCCGGTCCGACACCGCTGCCGGCGGCCGCGGCACCCGCCACGCAGTTGCTGGAGGTGACGAACGGATAGGTGCCGTGATCGACGTCGAGCAGCGTGCCCTGGGCTCCCTCGAACAGCAGATTCCAGCCCGCCCGCTGCGCTTCGTACAGCATGCGCGGCACGTCGCCCACGAGCGACTTGATGCGCCCCGCCAGCGCAAGCGTCTCTTCCAGCGTCTTCTGGAAATCGACGGTGGCCGCCCCGTAATACTGCTTCAGGGCGAAGTTGTGGTAGTCCAGCATCTCGCCGAGCTTCGCCGCAAAGCGCTCGCGGTGAAACAGATCCTGCAGGCGAATGGCGCGGCGCGCGACCTTGTCCTCGTAGGCCGGCCCGATGCCGCGACCCGTCGTGCCGATGCGGGCGTCGCCCTTGGCCGTCTCGCGGGCGGCATCGAGGGCCGTGTGACACGGCAGGATGAGCGGGCAGGCTTCGCTCACGACGAGCTGATTCATGACGTCGACGCCGGCGGCCTGCAGGGTGTCGATCTCCTGTACCAGCGCCTGTGGCGAGACCACCACGCCGTTGCCGATGTAGCAGCGCACGCCGGCGCGCAGGATGCCCGAAGGAATCAGGTGCAGCACCGTCTTGGTGCCGCCGATGACGAGCGTATGCCCCGCATTGTGACCGCCCTGGAAACGCACCACGCCCTGCGCGTGATCCGTCAGCCAGTCCACCACCTTGCCCTTGCCTTCGTCGCCCCACTGGGTGCCGACGACCACCACGTTGCGCGCCATCTTCGGGTCTCGCTCCTCCTGTAAGGGTATCTCCTGCCGCTAGGCCATCGGCAGCACCTGCCAGCGCCCGTCCACGCAACGCAGTTCGCGGTCGATCGCGCCGTCCGCAACCGCCCTGCCGGCCCCGGGCAATTCGACGATCACGACCTCGCCGGAGCGGCGCAGCATGGCTATTGTCTCACGCAAGGCGGGATCGTCCGAGCAGGGCGCACGAATGCCGCGAGGCCGCGCGGCGTCGGCGCCGATGCCGGCGATGTCGCGCAGATCGAGGGTGAATCCGGTGGCTGGGCGGGCGCGTCCGAAAGCGCGGCCGATCTCGTCGTAACGCCCGCCGCGGCCGATCGCGTCGGCCTGTCCCTCGACGTACGCGGCGAACACGATGCCGGTGTGGTAGTGATATCCGCGCAGTTCGCCGAGATCGAACGAACAGCGGACCGGCAGGTCTGCGATGGCCTGCGACGCCCGTTCGAGGTCGTCGAGCGCCGCGCGAATCGGCGGGAGATCAGGCAGACGGCGCCGCGCCTCGTGCAGCACCTCCGCCTCGCCGTACAGTTCGCCGAGGGCGAGCAGCGCATCGCCGATGGCCTTCGGCAGGCCGCCGACGAGCCTGCGCAGCGCCGGAAAATCCTTGTTGCGCAGGGCCTGCGACAACGTGAGCTCACTCGCGGCATCGACTCCACCGCGCGCGATGAGCGCGCGAAACGGTCCCACGTGCCCGAGGTCCAGCTGCAGACTCCTGCAGCCGGCGCAGGCAAGCGCCTCCAGCATGAGGCGCTGAATCTCGATGTCGCTCTCGATGCCGCCGTGGCCGTAGATCTCGGCGCCGATCTGCAGCAACTCGCGCCGGCGCGCCGCGCCACCCGGCATCGCATGCAGAACGCTTCCCGCATAACAGAGGCGGGTCACGCCGGAGCGGTTCAGGATGTGCGCGTCGATGCGCGCAACCTGCGGTGTGATGTCGGCACGCACGCCGAGCAGTCGCCCCGACATCTGGTCGACGAGCTTGAAGGTTCTGAGATCGAGGTCGCGGCCGCTGCCGGTGAGCAGCGACTCCACGTATTCGATCAAGGGCGGTGCGACGAGCTCGTAGCCGTGCACGCGGAAAAGGTCGAGGAGCACGCGGCGCAAGCCCTCGATGCGCGCCGCCTCGGTCGGCAGCACGTCGTCGATGTGGTCAGGCAGACGCCAGTTGTCCATGCTCGACGTGCTCCGCCGCCGTCAGTCGAGCAGAACCAGCAACAGCAGGCCGGCCAGCATGGAAGTCAGGCCGATGAAGCGGATCTGACCGTCGCTCAGCTCGATCATCCGTCGGAACGCCTCCTTCCAGATTGACGGTGCGGCAAAGGGCAGCGCGCCCTCCAGGACGAGCACGAGCGCCAGCGCCGTCACGAGTGTGCCCGTCATGGATGGACCTGGCGGACGCTGCCGTTCAGTGCGCGCGGGACAACCGTCCGCGCCGCGTCATCTCGATCCCTTCCCGGCCGACCCCTGGTTCTTGAAGTACTTGAAGAACTCCGTGTTCGGATCCATCACGAGGACGTCGCTCTTGCTCTTGAAGCTCTGCCGGTAGGCCTCCAGGCTGCGATAGAACGAGTAGAACTCCGGGCTCTGCTCGAAGGCCTGCGCATAGATGGCCGACGCCTTCGCGTCGCCCTCGCCCTTGATCTTCTGCGCCTCCGAGTAAGCCTCGGCGAGAATGACCTCGCGCTGCCGATCGGCGTCGGCGCGTATCTTTTCAGATTCCGCCGCACCCATCGAGCGCAACTCGTTCGCCACCTTCTTCCGTTCCGCCTCCATGCGGCGATACACGGATTCGCTCACGTCCTGCGGCAAGTCGACGCGCTTCAAGCGCACGTCGAGCACCTGCACGCCGATCTTCTTCGCATCCTCGTTCGCGCGCTCACGCATGAGGTCCATGATCTTGTCGCGTTCACCGGAGACGACATCGTGGATCGTGCGCTTGCCGAACTCCGCACGCAGGCTGTCGTTGATGGTCTGCAGAAGACGTGTCTGCGCCCGGGGCTCATCGCCGCCTACGCTGATGTAATACTGTTTCACGTCCGAGATGCGCCACTTGACGAAGTAGTCGACGAGCACGTTCTTCTTCTCGGACGTGATGAAGCGTTCCGGCTCGCTGGTCTCGAACGTCTGTATGCGCATGTCGAAAAAGCGCACGTTGTCCACCATCGGAATCTTGAAGTAGAGACCGGGCTTGGTCGCCACCGAGATGATTTCCCCGAAGCGCAGCACGATGGCGCTCTGCCGTTGATCGACGGTGAACATGGACAGGCTCAGCACGATCAGTGCGACGATCGCGACGACGACGATCAAACCGATATTGCGCGCCATCACCGTGCCTCCCTGTCGCGACCGCGGAAGGAGTCGCGGGAACGCACCGGCGTATCCGCAGGCGGCACCGCCTCCGGAATCGCCGTCGGTTTTGCGCTGGCGTCGGCCGCCGGCGCTGCGGCGCCCGACATCTGCATCAGCTTGTCGAGCGGCAGCATCAGCAGATTGTTGCCGCCCTTCTGGTCGACCAGCACCTTGGTGACGTTGCCGAAGATCTGCTGCATGGTGTCGAGATACATGCGGTCGCGGGTCACGGCGGGCGCCTTCTGGTACTCGACCAGCACCTGGCGGAAGCGGCTTGCATCGCCGTCGGCGGTGGCGATGACGCGCTGCCGATAGCCGTCGGCTTCCTGCGTGAGGCGCGATGCCATGCCGGCAGCACGCGGGATGACGTCGTTCGCGTACGCCTGCCCTTCGTTCTTCAGGCGCTCGCGATCCTGACCGGCCTTGACCGCATCGTCGAACGCGGCCTGCACCTGCTCGGGCGGCTGTGCATTCTGCATGGTGACCTTGCTGACCTCGATGCCGGTCCGGTAGCGATCGAGGATCTCCTGCAGGAGCTTCTGCACCGATGCCGCCACCTGCTCGCGCCCCTCATAGAGCACGAAATCCATCTTGCTTTTGCCGACAACTTCGCGGATCGCGGTTTCCGCCGCCTGCATCACCGCCTCGTCCGGATTGCGGTTGTTGAAGAGGAAGTCCTCGGGGTTCTTGACCAGGTACTGGACGGCGAACTGCAGGTCGATGATGTTTTCGTCATCGGTGAGCATCAGCGATTCCTTGAGCACCTTGCTCTTCACGGTCGCCCGATAGCCGACCTCCACCGTGCGCACCTGCGACACGTTCACGATCTCCGCGCTTTCGAACGGAAACGGAATATGCCATTGCAGGCCAGGCTGCGTGGTCTGCAGGTACTTGCCGAAACGCAGCACTACGCCGCGCTGGCTGGCGTCGACGATATAGAAGCCGCTGGCGAGCCACAGCGCGACGGCAATCGCCACCACGAGACCGGCGCCGCCGGGAATGCGGGCGAGCGGAGAGCGTCCGGGCTCGCTCGGGCCGCCGCCCCGGCCGCCGAACATCTTGTTGAACTTCTGCGTGAGGTTGCGCCACAGCTCGTCGAGGTCCGGCGGACCTTCGTTGCTGCCGCGGCGACCCCAATTGGGATCATTGAGAGCCACGTGCCATCCCGTCAGCGTCGTTGGATGAAATGAATGGATCCCGCGTGCCGCATGACCGCATCGGTCAGGACACAAGCGGTGGGAGGTTCGGACAACTATGCGGTTGCGACGTTCCGGGAGAGCCGTTCGGGAGAGGCTTCGTCGAGCGCGAGCCGGACGAGATCGAGCCCGGCACCCGTACGAGCACTTGCAAACACGCGCGCAATGTTACCACATTCATCCCGTTCGACCGCGGGGGCGAGATCGACCAGGTCGATCTTGTTCAGCACCTGGACCTGCGGGCGGGCGCCGGCGCCAATCTCTTCCAGGACCGCGTTCACCCGTCCGATCTGCGCCGCCCGGTGCGGGTTCGAGGCATCCACCACGTGCAGCAGCAGGTCGGCCTGTACCGTCTCCTCCAAGGTCGCGCGAAACGCCGCCACCAGGCTGTGCGGCAGATGTCGAATGAAGCCGACCGTGTCCGAGAGCACGATGGCGCTGCCGGAAGGGGTGAAGGTGCGACGCGTGGTGGTATCGAGGGTGGCGAACAAGCGGTCAGCCGCGTAGGCCTGCGCACGGGTCAGCGCATTGAAGAGGGTCGACTTGCCGGCATTCGTGTAACCGACCAGTGATACGGACATGACATCACCGCGCACGCGCGCCCGCCGCTGCGTCTGGCGCTGCCGCTGCAGCTTGTCCAGCCGATCCTTGAGCACCTTGACCCGCTTGCCGAGCAGCCTGCGGTCGGTCTCCAACTGCGTCTCGCCCGGGCCGCGCAGGCCGATGCCGCCCTTCTGCCGCTCGAGGTGCGACCAGCCGCGCACCAGCCGCGTCGCGAGGTGATCGAGTTGCGCGAGTTCGACCTGCAGCTTGCCCTCGTGGCTGCGCGCCCGCTGCGCGAAGATGTCGAGAATCAGCGCTGTCCGATCCACGACGCGACATTGCAGGCGCCTTTCCAGATTGCGTTCCTGGGCCGGCGTGAGCTCGTGGTCGAACACCACGAGGGTCGCGCCCGCCGCTGCGACGGCTGCGCCGATTTCGTCGACCTTGCCGGAGCCGGCGAAAAGCGCCGGATCGGGCCGTCCCCGCCTGCCGGTCACCACCCCGACGACAGTGAGCCCTGCACTGCGCGCGAGCTCCGTCAGTTCGGCCAGACTCTCTTCGTGCTCGCCCTCACCGAAGTCGAGGCTGACCAGCACCGCCTCCTGACCACTATCGGGACGCTCGAGCATCAACTATCGCCGTGATCACCTGCCTGCAGGTTGACCGGACGCGACGGCACCACCGTCGAGATCGCGTGCTTATAGACCATCTGGGTCACGGTGTTCCTGAGCAGCACCACGTACTGGTCGAAGGACTCGATCTGTCCCTGCAGCTTGATGCCGTTCACGAGATAGATCGAAACGGGGATGTGCTCTTTACGCAGCGCGTTGAGGAACGGGTCTTGTAGCGTTTGCCCTTTTCCGCTCATTTTTACTCCAAATTGTTGGCACTCGGGCCGCTCACTCTACTTGAAATTACCCCGGGATACCACTGCGGGTCCGCCACGGGTCAGTGCCGACCCGCGCGATTGCGAAAAGGGTTCGTCCCCTTGCGCAGTTCCACACGCAACGGTGTTCCATCGAGTTCGAACGCCTCGCGGAAACAGCGTTCCAGATAGCGCCGATAGCTCGCTGGCACGTGATCGACGGCGTTGCCGTGAATCACGATCACGGGAGGGTTGTTGCCGCCCTGATGCGCGTAGCGCAGCTTGGGTCGGACGAGTCCGGCGCGTGGTGGCGGCTGCTGCGTGACGGCGGCCTGCAGCACGCGCGTAAGGCGCGGTGTCGGCAGACGCGTCATGGCGGCAGCATAGGCGGCGTGGGCCGAGGCGAGGACTCCGGAAAGCCCGGTGCCGCGCAGTGCGGAAACGAAATGCCAGCGTGCAAACGCGAGAAAGCCGAGCTTGCGTTCGAGATCGCGCTTCACCTGCTCGCGCTGTGCCGGTGCGAGCCCATCCCACTTGTTCACCACCACCACCAGCGCGCGCCCGGCCTCGACGACGAATCCGCCGATGTGCGCATCCTGTTCGCCCACGCCCTCTTGCGCGTCGAGCACCAGAATCACGACATTGGCTTCCTCCACCGCCTGCAACGTCTTCACTACCGAGAACTTCTCGGCCACGCCGGCCACGCGGCCGCGACGCCGCAGCCCGGCCGTGTCGATGAGCGTGAAGCGTCGGCCGTCGCACTCGAACTCGACGCGTATCGCGTCGCGCGTCGTCCCCGGCTCGTCGCTCGCGATCACCCGTTCCTCGCCGAGCAGCGCGTTGACGAGCGTGGACTTGCCGACGTTCGGACGCCCGACCACGGCCACGCGCGGATGACGCGGCGCAGACTCGTCGGCGAGCGGCTCGGCCGGCAGGGAAACCCCGGCGAGTGCGTCCTCGACGAGTGCGCCGACCCCTTCGCCGTGTGCCGCGGACAGCGCCACCGGATCACCGAGGCCGAGTTCGTGAAATTCTGCACACGCGGTGTCGCGGCCTAGGCCCTCCGCCTTGTTCGCCGCGACGAGCACGCGCCGACTGGAGCGACGCAACTGCTCCGCGATGATGCGATCGGCCGGCGTCAGCCCGGCGCGCGCATCGACCACGAAGACGATGGTATCGGCCTCGTCCATGGCCTGCACGGTCTGCCGCGCCATCGCGAAAGGCAGGCCGGACTGCGCGTCCGGCTCGAAGCCCCCGGTGTCGATCACCAGGAAGGGAACGTCGCCGACGCGCCCGTGTCCGTACTGGCGATCGCGCGTGAGCCCCGGAAGATCCGCGACGATGGCGTCGCGGCTGCGCGTAAGGCGGTTGAAGAGCGTGGACTTGCCGACGTTGGGGCGACCCACGATGACCAGTGTCGGAAGCACGTGGGCGCCGCGTCCTCTCGTCTACTGCACGTCGATGGCGAAGAGCCCGCCCTTGCGGGTCTGCACCAGCACCGCATTCTCCAGCGCGATCGGGGTGGCGACGATGGCGCTCCCGTCCGTGGTGATGCGTGCCGCAAAGGAGCCATCGTCGCGGTTGATGACATGGACGACACCCTCCAAGTCGCCGACCACCACGTAATTGCGGAAGACGAGCGGCCCGCTCACGCGCCGGTCGGTGAGCTTGTCCTGTTTCCACAGGCTGCTGCCGGAATTCTTGTCGAGCGCGATCACCGCGCCGCGGTCGTCGGTCACGTAGACGGCCGCGCCGGCGATGGCGAGCCCGGAGAAACTCGACACGTCGCGTGCCCAGACCGGCGTGCCGCGCGAAGCATCGAAGCACGCGATGCGCCCCTGGTACGCCACCGCGCAGAGCAGCGTACCGTCGAGCACGGGAAGGCTGGTCACGTCGGCAACGCGCTCGAGTTCCGTCGCACCGCGCGGCTGCGCCACCGTACCTTCCCAGCCCAGCGCGCCGTTCTGCAGATTGAGTGCGACCAGCTTGCCCCCCGGATAACCGGCGAACACCGCACCGCGGTTGACGACGACACCGCCGAAGCTGCGCACGGTCAGCGCCGGCGTGCCGCGCTGATAGACCCACTTGCGCGTGCCGTCCGCGGCATTCAATCCGTAGATGCGACCGTCGCCGCTGCGCACGACGACCACGCCGTCGGCATACTGGGGCGACGCCAGCACTTCGCTGCTCACCTGCGCGATCCAGCGTTCGCGACCGCGCCCATCGAGCGCGATGACCTGACCCTTGCGCGTGCCGACGAGCACGTAATCGTCACGCGCGCCCACTCCGCCTGACACGGCGCGGTTCGTGTAATTCGTCCACAGCTCGCGGCCGTTCTCGCCGAACGCGTTCACCGCGCCTTTCGCAGCGGTTGCGTAGATCGCGCCGTCATCGAGCGCGGGGGAAAACACGTACGGCCGGGCATCGCCCACGCTGTCCTTCCAGAGCACGTTCACCGACGCCGTCGGGGTAAAGTTCACCAGCTTGGCCGGCTTGTCCTTGGAACTGCTGAAGATCGCGTCGTAATACCCGGCGAAGGTCTCGCCCATGGATTGACATCCGCTGGCGAGCCCGAGGACGGAGAGAGCGGCGACGAGCGCCGTCGCCCGACGCAGGCGCGTCGCCGTCATCGCGCCTCTCCCAGCCCGTCGAGCTTGAGTTCGACAAGGTCGCGGCCGCTGCTGCCGAGCGGCAGCTTGATGAGCACCGTCTGATAGGCCGCGCGCGCCTCGGCCACCTTGCCCTGCGCCGCCAGCACGTCGCCCTTCAGTTCAGCAAACAGCGGCGCCGTCGCATCCGCGTGCTTGGCGTCGAGTTCGCGCAACGCCTCCTCATAGCGCTTCTCGTCGAGCAGCACCGCGGCCAGACGCACGCGCGCGATGTCGCGGGTCGCTGCGTCCGGCGCGTGTTCCGCGGCCCAGGTGAGATTGGCCTTGGCCGCCGCAAGGTTGCCCGCATCCACACTCGCGCGCGCCGCGCCGAGGGCACCCATGGCCGCGTACCCGCTCTTGCCGTGCGCCTTGAAGAGTTCGGCCGCAACATCGTTCGCTTTCTTGACGTCCTTCGCCTGCACGGCTTCGAGCAGCTGACCGTACAGGGCGGCCGCCTCCAGCGCCTGTGTCCGCTCGTGATAGCGCCATCCCTGCACCGCGAGGACGACAGCCACGCACGCGACGACGGCGAGGATCACCGTGCGGCCGTTGTCGCTCCACCACCCCTTGAGGGCGTCCAGCTTTTCCTGCTCTTCGAGATCGTAGATCGCCATGTCCGTAACGCGTCGTCTTAAACCGCCGCCTGACCGCGGATGAGCGCAGGCAGCTCGTGAACCTCGGCCTGCACCTGTTCTTTCAGCTCACGCAGCGCCTTGAGGCCCGCCCGCCCCGCTGCCGCCTCGTCGTCGCCGACGATGACCGCGAACCGCGCGCCGCTTGCGTCCGCCTTCTTCATCTGACTCTTGAAACTGCCGCCGCCGCAGTGGAACAGCACGCGCAGTCCGGCGTCCCGCAGGCGCTCGGCCACCGTCCACGCGAAGCGGGCCGCGGCTTCGCCCTGATGCACGAGGTACACATCCGCCGGCGGCGGCTGCGGTCTGCGGCCGAGTTCCTCCAGCAGCGCCAGCACGCGCTCGATGCCCAGCGCGAAACCGCACGCCGGCGCGGCCTTGCCGCCGACTTGCTCCACCAGACCGTCGTAGCGGCCGCCGGCGCAGATCGTCCCTTGCGCGCCGAGCCGACTCGTCACCCATTCGAAGACGGTGAAGTTGTAGTAATCGAGTCCGCGCACCATCCGCGGCACGATCTCGTAGTCCATCTGGGCGGCGCGCAGGAGCGCTTGCAGATCTTCGAAATGCCTGAGCGACACCTCGTCGAGATCATCGAGAAGCCGCGGCGCACCCGCGATGAGCTCCGTGAGTGCCGGATCCTTGCTGTCGAGCACGCGCAGCGGGTTGCGCTCGCAGCGCTCGCGCAGCCCTTCGTCGAGCGCATCCCGGTGCTGCCGCAGGTATTCCTTGAGACGCACACGGTGGCGGGCACGATCTTCCGCAGTGCCGAGCGTGTTGATCTGCAGCACGACATCGGTGAGACCGAGTTCGCGCCACAGCCGCGCGATCATCACGAGGTGTTCGGCGTCGACGTCGGGGCCGGGGAAGCCCAGCGCCTCGACCCCCAGCTGGTGGAACTGTCGATAGCGCCCCTTCTGCGGCCGCTCGTGGCGGAACATGGGCCCCTGGTACCAGAGGCGCTGCGGACCCGCATAGAGCAGATTGTGTTCGAGCACGGCGCGCACGCACGAGGCGGTCGCCTCCGGCCGCAGCGTCAGGCTCTCCCCGTTCAAGTGGTCGACGAAGGTATACATCTCCTTCTCGACGATGTCGGTCACCTCGCCGATGGCGCGCACGAAAAGCTCGGTCTTCTCCACCAGCGGCAGCCGGATCTCGCGATAGCCGTAGCGCGCAAGCCAGTCGCCGACGGTGGCCTCGAAGAACTGCCAGACGTGGGTTTCCGACGGCAGCACGTCGTTCATGCCGCGTACGGCTTGCGGGGTCGATTTCATCGCTGGCTTGACGGAGATGGCTACGACGGAGGGAAGCGTGGCGCGGATTATACGTCGGTCGCCGGCTTCCTTCGGCGCCGCGTGCTGTCTCCCCGGGTGTCCCTCAGGAATCGATCGTCGCCGGCGCCGATGGCGACGGCGCCGGTGTTCCTCCATAGGTGCGCTGCACGTAGTCCTCCACCAGCGCGTGGAATTCCTCCGCGATGGTGGCCCCGCGCAGGGTGACCGTCTTCACGCCGTCGATGAACACGGGTGCGGCAGGCTGCTCCCCCGTGCCGGGCAGGCTGATGCCGATGTTTGCGTGCTTGCTTTCGCCGGGACCGTTGACGACGCACCCCATGACGGCGACGGTCATCGTCTCGACCCCGGGATAGCGCGAACGCCACGCTGGCATCTGCTGCCGCAGATAACCCTGGATGCGGTCGGCAAGCTCCTGGAAGAAGGTGCTCGTGGTGCGACCGCAGCCCGGGCAGGCCACCACCATCGGCGTGAACGAGCGCAGCCTCATGGTCTGCAGGATCTCCTGCGCCACCACCACCTCGCGCGTGCGATCGCCGCCCGGCTCCGGTGTGAGCGACACGCGGATGGTGTCGCCGATGCCTTCCTGCAGCAGGACGGCGAGCGCCGCGGTCGAGGCGACGATGCCCTTCGAGCCCATGCCGGCCTCGGTCAGACCGAGATGCAGGGGGTAGTCGCAGCGCGCAGCGAGCGACCGGTAGACGGCGATGAGGTCCTGTACCCCGCTCACCTTGCACGAGAGCACGATGCGATCGCCCGGCAGCCCGAGCGCTTCGGCGCGCGCTGCGCTCTCCAGCGCGGAGACGATGAGCGCCTCGCGCATCACCGCCGTTGCATCCTGCGGCTCGGATCGACGGGCGTTGTCGTCCATCAGCCGTGCCAGCAGATCCTGGTCGAGACTGCCCCAGTTGACACCGATGCGCACCGGCTTGCCGTAGCGGCAGGCGGTTTCGATCAGCGTGGCGAACTGCTCGTCGCGCTTCGCGCCGTAGCCGACGTTGCCGGGGTTGATGCGGTACTTGTCGAGCGCCTGCGCACAGTCGGGATACTGCCTGAGCAGGCGGTGGCCGTTGTAGTGGAAATCGCCGACCAGGGGGACGTCGCAACCGCGACGGGCGAGGAGATCGCGAATCGGCGCGACCTGGGCCGCTGCCTCCGGCGTGTTGACGGTGATGCGCACGAGTTCGGAGCCCGCCCGCGCCAGCGCGAACACCTGCTCTGCGGTCGCCGGTGCATCGGCGGTGTCGGTATTGGTCATCGACTGCACGACGACCGGACCGTCACTGCCGATGAGGACGCCGCCCACCCGTACCGAGCGGGAACGGCGACGTTGCAAGAGCCCTTCTCCTGCCGACATGGAGCTCACTCCAGCGTGAACTTGGCGACGTCGACCTTGCTGAACGGAACGATATCCACCGCCTGGCCGTTCCATTCCACCTTCACGCCGCTCGCCGCCCCCGCCACGACGTGCAGCGGTGCAATCGCCTGCACCGACTTTTCGGTGCCCGCCTTGACCAGTTGATTCATGATCTTGTTGCCATCGCGATCCTTGACCTCGATCCATGAATCGCGCTCGGCGCGAAAGCGCACGATGCCGGGACCGGATGCAGCCGCCGCCGTCGGGCTGCCGAGCGCTGCGGACGCGGCTGCCGTTGGCTCCGCTCCCGCCGGGGTCGCTGATCCTGGTGCTTCGGTCGCTGCAGCGGGTACCTCTGCTGCCGGGGTCGGCGCAGCCGCGGGCTTTGGCGCCGGGGCTACTGCTGCGGAGCGCTCGGCCGTGGGAGCAGATGCGGGCGCTCTGAAGAAGTCCGGATCCGCGGAGTACTCGTAGATGCCGAGCATCACCGCCACGAACGCGAGCCCGCCGAGCGCTATCTTCAGCCACGGCCGGCTCGGGCGCTCGAAGGCCACGACCTCGCGCTGCCGCCTGTGTTTCTTCGGCTCGGCCGTCGCACCCGGAAGGTCGTGCACGCTGCCCAGCAACTGGTCGGGGTCGATCTGCACCAGCCGCGCGTAGTTGCGCAGGAATCCCTTCACGATGACGGGGCTCTTCGGCAGTCGTCCGAAATCGTCTGCCTCCAGCGCCTCGACTTGGTGCACCGAAAGCTTGATCTGGCGTGCGACATCGGCCACCGACAGGCCCAGCGATTCGCGCGCGGCGGCGAGCCGGCGTCCGACCGTGGTGAGATCCGATTGGGAAAGCGACGGCTCCGTGGTCCCGTCGATGGCTGGGTCTGTCATTGATAATTTCCGCTCTTCAAGGCAAGCGCTTCCTTCGAATCGGGAAAGCGTCGCCGCAACTGCAATCCGTAGCTGGCCTCGGCGTTGCGATCGCCGAGCCCCCGGGCCGAGAGCAGCCCGAGCCAGAGAATTTCCGGGGTGGGCTGGGCGACCTCGAGAAACCGGGTCACGAGTTCCTTGGCCCCTTTGTAATCGCCGCGCTGGTAATGGATGTCAGCCAGTGCCTGCAGCGCACGCGGCTGTCCCGGCTGCAGCTTGAGCGCCTGCAGCAGGTAGCTTTCCGCTTCCTTGTCGTTGCCGAGCTTGCGCGAGCACAGACCCGCGTTGGTATAGGCAAGTTCAGGCGTTTGATACAGGGGATTCCTGATCGCAGCCAGAAAGAACGCGATCGACTCCTTCTCGCGACCACGGTTGCACAGGAACCAGCCGTAGTTGTTGTTCGCCTCCGAATCGTTCGGATTGATCGCGAGCGCCTGCTGGAAGCTGCGGTCCGCCGCCGCATCTTCCTTCAGTTCCATCTGCACCAGGCCGAGCACGTTGTACGCGGGCCCGTACTGCGGATCGGCCTCGACCGCGATCGTGCTCTCCTGCAGCGCCACTCCGTAGTTGGCCTTGCTGTAATAGAGGGCGGCGAGCTCGGTGTGGATGCGTGCGCGGTCCTGCGGTGAAGCGGGCTTCGGCGCGGCCTGCGGCGGATTGAGCCCGGTCGATGACTTCGGCTGCCCGGCGCAGGCCACAAGAAACACAAGAAACAGAAGAAAAAAGCGGTTCATTGGACAACGGAAGGGGTCGAGCTGCCCAGAGCGCGCCGGGCCCGCGCCTGCACCTGCCCGGCGAGTTGGCCGCAGGCGCCGTCGATGGCATCACCGCGCGTCTTGCGCACGGTAGTGACGAGATCGGCGCGCGCCAGCACTTCGCGAAAGCGACGGATCGCCTCTGCTGAAGAGCGTCGATACGGCGCGTCAGGAAACGGATTGAAGGGGATCAGATTGAACTTGCACGGCACGTCGCGCGTGAGCCCGACGAGCTCGTGTGCCAGCGCGGGCGCGTCGTTGATGCCTTCCAGCATCACGTACTCGAAGGTGATGAAATCGCGCGGTGCGGCGTCCAGGTAGCGCCGGCAGGCCGCCATCAGCTCCGCCAGCGGATACTTTCGGTTCACCGGAACCAGCACGTCGCGCAGCGCATCGTTCGGGGCATGCAGCGACACCGCGAGCGACACCGGGCAGCGCAGCCGCAAGCGGTCGATCGCCGGCACGATGCCGGAGGTGCTCACCGTCACGCGACGGCGCGACAGGCCGTAGGCGTGATCGTCGAGCATCAGCTCCAGCGCGGTGACAACATTGTCGAAGTTGAGCAGCGGCTCGCCCATGCCCATCATGACGACGTTGGTGATCGCGCGCGCCTGCCCATGAACGGCGCCGAGCGCCTGGTTTGCCCACCACAGCTGACCGACGATCTCTGCGACCGTGAGATCGCGATTCCAGCCCTGCCGGCCGGTCGAGCAGAAGCTGCAGGCGAGTGCGCAGCCGACCTGGCTCGATACGCACAGCGTCCCGCGATCGGTTTCCGGAATGTAGACAGTCTCGATGCCGTTGCCGCCACCCACGGCGAACAGCCACTTGCGCGTGCCGTCGCTAGCAATTGCGTCGGACAGGAGCGCCGGCGGCCTCACCTCGGCGCGAGCTGCGAGCCGCTCGCGAAACATCTTCGAGAGATCCGTCATGCGCGCGAAGTCCGCCTCACCGAGCTGGTGAATCCAGCGCTCGAGCTGGCGCGCGCGGAAGGGCTTCTCGCCCATCTCCGCGCAGAGCCGGGTAAGACCATCGGCGTTGAAATCGAGCAGGTTGAGGGTCACTGCAGAGGACTGCCGATCAGCGTGCGCAAACGTCCAGGGCCGGAAAGAAGTACGCGATCTCGACCTGTGCCGTTTCCGCTCCGTCCGACCCGTGAACGGCGTTGGCATCGATGCTTTCCGCGAAGTCCGCGCGAATGGTGCCGGCCGCTGCTTTCTTCGGATCGGTGGCCCCCATGAGGTCGCGGTTCTTCTGGATCGCGCTCTCGCCTTCGAGCACCTGGATCATCACCGGACCGGACACCATGAAATCGACCAGGTCCTTGAAGAACGGTCGCTCGCGATGCACGGCGTAGAAGCCCTCGGCCTGCTGCCGCGACAGATGCATCATGCGCGCAGCGACGATCCTCAACCCATTCGTTTCGAAGCGGGAGTAGATCTTCCCGATGACGTTCTTCGCCACAGCGTCCGGCTTGATGATGGAAAGAGTGCGTTCTACAGCCATGAATGTCTTGCTCCCCTGAAGTATAAACACCAGAAAATTCAAAATTCTACCATGGGAAGCAGGAGGATGCCTCGGGTTCGGGGCGCAGGCTGCATGCACGAAGAAAGCCCGGCCGCAGCCGGGCTTTTCAGGGCCTTTGCGGCGGGCTCAGTTGATCAT